>CAZJXU010000049.1:0-3439 GCA_964550095.1 uncultured Spirochaetales bacterium
CCTCGTGCCGGTGCCAGAAGCAGCCATTGACGAAGATCACCGCCTTCCATTTCGGCAGGACGATATCCGGCTTCCCCGCCAGGTCCTTCCTGTGCAGGCGGAAGCGAAAACCCCGGCCAAACAGCAGTTTACGGAGCAGGAGCTCGGGCTGGGTGTCCTTCCCGCGTATTCTCCGCATGATGCGGGAGCGGTCCTCGGGGGAGACGGTATCCACCATGGCGGCATTTTACCCTTGAATCGGCAGCCTCTTCCAATGGGAAACAAGACTGAAACCAGGGGCTGTTTCCAGCGGGGAATTAGTCTGGAAAGGCGGTTCGGTGCACTCTCGGGAGATGCTCGTGAACCTCAAAGCCAGCGATGTGAAAACCCTGGACGACTTCCGGGACTTCCTCCCCGCCGACCGGCAAATCGGTATCAAGCCAATCCGCCGCGAAGACCGCCCCCTCGCGAAAATCCAAATATCCCGGCACGCGGTGCCAGCGGCGCGGTGGTTCGTTATGTGCGGGGAAGCGCGGTCCCCATCTCCTGGCGAACCGAAAAAGCAAATTCCAGATGGCGACGGATTGAATCCAACTGCTCCGGTGCAAGATCAAAAGGATCTTTCGAAAGTATCTCCGCAATGGCACCCGATGGTATCGAGTTCATGCGTTTTAAATCGTCCGCATATATCTCCATGATTTTATCCCTGAAGTAACCGAACTCCGGAGTCTTGCTCACATCTGCCATCTGTATCACCCCCTGGTCACCGCAGTGCCTTGCCGAGAGCATGATCGGCACCGCGTCGTAAGGATTTTTGACCGTTTCCAGTTTTTGCTCCACGCTGCTGACGCGGCACGAGCCTGCTATCTCGGGCCACGGCCCGCGCTCCGGGCAGGGCGTATCGTGGCGGGGCGGACGGGACTCGAACCCGCAACTTCCGGCGTGACAGGCCGGTGCTCTAACCAATTGAACTACCGCCCCCGCGGTGCGTGTTGTAGCCGATTCGGGCGAAGGCCGCCAATTCGGGCGAAATCGGCCCCTGTGTCGTCCTAAATGGGGGCCGCCCTCGCCTCCCTCGGCCCCCCTCGAAGGCGGCGGCGCGGCGCAAGCCCCCTCACACCCCCAGCACCCGGCGCAGGTGGGGGTTCAGCAGGCGGCCTTCCGGGTCGAGGGCGGCACGGACTTCCTGGAAGTCCCGCCAGCGGGGGTACAGGCCGGCGAGCCGCCCGGCGTTCAGGCGGTGCAGTTTGCCCCAGTGCGGCCTCCCTTCGTAGCGGTGGAAGATCGGCTCGATGGCGTCGAAGTAGGTTTGGTACGGGAAGTCGTGAAACTGGTGGATGGAGATGGTGCAGCCGTCCCTGCCGTAGAAGGGGCTCAGCCAGATGTCGTCGCTGCGCACGTAGCGGAACTCGATGGGGAATACGACGGGGATGCGCTGCGCGCGGATTGCATGCAGTACTTCGCGCAGGCAGGCGATGCCGGCCTCGGCGGGCACGGTGTATTCCATTTCGTGAAAGCGCACCAGGCGCGTGTGGGTGAGCACCCGGTGCGCAGGGCCCGTGCGCGTGAGCGAGGGAACGCGGCGCAGGAGCGTGTCCAGCAGGGCGGTGCCTGGTCTGCCGAAACGCACCAGCCACAACATCAAATCGCGCAGGCGGTGCAAGGCCAGCGGGTCGTCTTCGCCCTGCTCTATCACCTGCGTTTGCGTAGTTTGCGCGGGGGCCGACGCCGGGTCCGTCACGACGCGCAAGGCGACCGATGCGTGCGGGAAGGCGAAGAATTCGAAGTGCCGGTGCGTGCGGGCCATGCGCGGCGCATCTTCCAGCAGGGCTTCGAGTTCCACGAAGTCGCTGCGCTCCACGGCGTGAAAGGCGGGCACTGTTGCGATGCGCAGGCGCGATACGACGCCCAATGCGCCCAGCGAGGCGCGCGCGGCGGCGAACAGTTCAGTCTGCTGCTTAGCGCTGCAGTCCATGCGCTCGCCCTGCGGTGTGAAGAGCGTGATGCCTGTCACCAGGGAGGAGAGCGAGCCGAGTGCGGCGCCGGTTCCGTGCGTGGAGGTGGCGACTGCCCCGGCCAGGCTTGGGTAGGCGATGTCGGGGAAATTGGCGAGTGTGCGTCCGCATGCGGCCAGCATGGGGCCGAGCCGGGAAAGGCGCGTGCCGCCGTAAACATCCGCTTCGCCGCGCTCGGCTGAAAAGGCGTGTATGCCCTGCAAGGCGTCGAGGGAAAGCAGCGCGCCGTCCGTCGGTACCAGGGGGCTGAATGAATGGCCGGCGCCGACCGGGCGCAACGGGCCGGATGTGCGGGCCGATGCTGCCAGCATGTCCGCCAGTTCGGTTTCGCTTTGCGGCGCGAGGCGCGTCTGCGGGATGCACCAAGCGCCGCCCGACCAGTTCCGCCAGGGCAAGGATGCCTCCGGCGCGTAGCGGGGCGCGTCCGGATGCGGGTGCTCTGCTACTTCGCCGCAAGCGACGGCTCCGAAAGCGGCACCGAGTTGTACGCCCCCCTGCAAGAATGCGCGCCGCGTGAAAGCGGGGGCGTTCGCGGGGCCGCACGTGTTGCTTGCGCTGCTTGCGTTTTCCGCGCCGCTTGAATTTTCCGACCTGCCCCGCACGGCGCGATCAGGAGGACGATGCGTTCCGTGTTGCGCGTTCACGGCTGCGTTTCCCGTCCGGCGAGGGCGGCGGGATCCGGAACCCCGGAAATGTAAGCGACCAGGGCGCGCAGGTCGGCTTCGCTGCACGCGCTGCACGAGCCCAGCGGCGGCATGAAGGGCATGCCGTTTACGGTGTTGGCGACCAGGCTTTCGAAGCCCCGCCCTTCCATCCGCTCGGCAAAGGCTGCGATGTCGCCGGTTTGCGGTGCGACGCCGCTCTGCGCATCGGCATGACAACTCGCGCAGATGTTCTGGTAATAGCCGGCCTGGCGTGCGGTCAGCGGCGCTGCGGCCCGGGGCGGAACTGCCGCTTCCCGAGACGGCGCCGCGCTGCGATGCATCGCCGCGTCCGCGCCCTCTGCAAAGTCCTCCGCAAATGAGGGCGCCGTCCACAACAGGGGCGTCGCCGGGCAGAGCAAGGCAGCGCAGCAAAGCAAGGCTGCACTACGACTACGAATCAGCGTCGCGCAGCCAAGCCAAAGCGGGGCCATGCGGCGGAGTAAAGCCGCACGGTGCGCGCGCAACAAGGCAGCCCTGCGAAGCCAAACCGCACTACGGCGCAAGGCCGCGCCATGAAACAAATCGAAGCGACGAAGCCAGGCCGCGTCGCGTTGCAAGCCCGCGCCACGGCGCGCACAGGGCCAGCGCCGCGGCCGCACAGCGCGGGGCAGCCCGTGGTGTGCAGGCGCCAAGTTCAGTGCTTGCCGGCTTCGATGGCCTTTCCGTTGCGCTGGAAGATCATGTAGGCCTCCAGCGCCGCCATGCGCGGGTCGTCTGCGGCCAGCGGCTCGCCTTCCAGCG
>CAZJXU010000050.1:0-1981 GCA_964550095.1 uncultured Spirochaetales bacterium
GCCCCGTCCGCGGCGACAAAGGGCACGGCGCGCTCTGTCGGCATCGGCAGCAGCAGTTCCAGCGCGGCCAGCAGCGGCGCCGCAGCGCCCGCGGGCTGTTCCGCACCGCTGCTGCCGCACAGCACGGGCAGCAGCGCGCGCTTGTGAAATGCACTGCGCAGCCCCTGCGTGATTTCTTCGTCGTCCAGTTCTCCCTGCTCCAGGTACTTTTCGAGCAGCGCGTCGTCGCACTCCGCCACCGCTTCCACCAGCTCGGCGCGGGCCGCATCGGCCTGCTCCTGCATGCCTGCGGGAATATCTCCAGGCTTTCCGTCGGCGCCCGCGCCGCGCATGAGAGCCAGGTCGATGACGCCGGCGAAGTCCGCGCCCGCGCCCTGCGGCAGCATCACGGCGGCAGGCTTTTCGGAAAGCGCCTTCAGGGATTCCAGCGCGGCGGCGAAGTCCGCGCGCTCTGCGTCGCAGCCACCCACGAACACCAGGGTAGGCACGCCTGCATCCTGCGCTGCGCGCCACATACGCTCGCTGCCCACCTTCACGCCCTCTGCGGCGGAGACCACCAGGATGGCCGCGTCCAGTGCGTGCAGCGCAATCTGCCCGGCCCCCTGGAAGTTCGAGTCGCCCGGCGTATCCACCAGCGTGTACTGCACGTCGCCCGCCTCAAAGCTGTACACCGTGCAGGCCAGGGTGTGTCCGCGCTCCTGTTCTTCCGGCGACGCGTCGAATGCCTTGCGGCAGTCCGGCGATATGCCCGCCGCGGATAGCAGGGCGACCGCCAGTGCGGTTTTGCCGTCGCCGCTGTGTCCTATCAGTGCGAAATTTCTCGTGTGTGCGACGTCCGTCATGATCTTTCCTCCTCCTTGCCGGCGCCCTTTTCCCGGGCGCTGCGATTTTTCTCGAACAGAAAGCGCAGGCCCTGCAGGGTGAGGTAGGGCTCCACGCGCTCGATGCTCTCGGTTTCTGCGGAGATGCGCTGCGCCAGGCCGCCGGTGGCGATCACCCTTGCTTCGCCGGCCAGTTCGCCACGCAGGCGCTTCACCATGGCGTCCACCATCCCGGCGTAACCGAAGAGCAGGCCGGACTGCAGCGATGCGGTGGTGGTGCGCCCGATGGCCGCCTCCGGTCGCACCACTTCCACCCGGTGCAGCATCGAGGCGCGTTCGAAGAGCGCCTCCATGGCCACGTGCACGCCGGGGAAGATGGCGCCGCCCAGGTACTCGCCCTGTGCCGATACGCAGTCGAATGTTGTGGCGGTTCCGAAGTCCACGCTGATGACGGGGCCTCCCACCAGTTGGAATGCAGCCACCGAGTTGACGATGCGGTCGGCGCCCACCTCGCGCGGGTTTTCGTAACGCACCGGCATGCCGGTGCGGATGCCGGGGCCGACCAGCATCGGCGCGCGGCCGAAGAGCTTCAGGCACACCCGCTCCCATATCGGAGTCAGCGGCGGCACCACGCTGGAAAGAATCACGTCGCGGATTTGCTGTTCTTCCAGGCGCGCGAGTTCGAACAGGCCGCGCAGCGCAATCCACACCTCGTCTGAAGTCTGTTCCCGGTGCGTGGCGATGCGCCAGGAATGCGCGAGCGCTTCCGGCGGGGAGGTCGATTCCCCGGCGCCCCGGTCCAGCGACCAGGCGCCCAGCGTGACGTTGGTGTTGCCGACGTCGATGGCGAGCAGCAGGCGTTCGCTCACGGGCTTTCCTCCCCGGCCACGGTCACGTCGCCGGCCAGTACACGGTGCAGCGCGCCGTCCGCGCCCGCCAGCCGCAGCGCGCCGTCGCTGCCGATGCCCAGCACCACGCCCTCCGCCTGCAGGGGCCCGCCGAGGTCGTTCACCCGCACCCTGCGCCCGGTGGATTTGAAAAAGGGCGCAAAGCGCGCCGCTACCTGCGCGAAGCCCTTTTGACTGTGCAGCTCGAGCAGCTCTTCCAGCGCGTCGAAAAGCCGTGCGCAGAAGCGCGTGCGGTTCACGGGCCGGCCGAGA
>CAZJXU010000051.1:0-2724 GCA_964550095.1 uncultured Spirochaetales bacterium
CGGCTCGCGCCGGGACGCGCGCACGGTCCTTCAGTCCGCGGCGCCGGTCGACGTGCTGAGCGCGGACGACCTGCGCAGCCAGGGCAGCACCGACATGGACGACATGCTGCGCACCCTGCACCCCTCCTACAATGTGCAGCGCCACGGCATCGACGACGAAGCCACCATGGTGCGCCCCGCCACGCTGCGCGGCCTGCCGCCCGACAGCGCCATGCTGCTTTTGAACGGCAAGCGCCGGCACCGCACCAGCGCGATCGCGCTGCTGGGCGGCTCGTCGCTCATCGTCGGTTCGCAGGGGCCTGACCTCAGCGTGATTCCCTCCATTGCGCTGCGCCAGGTGGAACTGCTG
Source organism: uncultured Spirochaetales bacterium (assembly GCA_964550095.1). Lineage (GTDB taxonomy): Bacteria > Myxococcota_A > UBA9160 > UBA9160 > UBA6930 > JAHRAN01. The sequence continues at coordinate 350 of CAZJXU010000051.1, forward strand.
CGGGACGGCGCCTCCGCCCAGTACGGCGCCGACGCTATCGCGGGCGTGCTGAACTTCCAGCTTCGCGAAGAAAGCGAAGGCGTGGACCTGGAAGCGCGCCTCGGTGAATACTTCCATGAGCGCGATGGAGGTCTGCTGCATCTGGCCGGCAACTTCGGTTTTGAACTCACGGGCGACGGCTTTTTCAACCTGAGCCTAGAGTACCGCGATACGGCAGACACGGTGCGCAGCGGCACGCGCACTGCCGCGCGCAGATCGACCCAACTGGGCTACCCGGTGAAGGACCCTGCGCAGATCTGGGGCAGCCCGGAAACGCGCGACTGGCTGACTGCATTCATAAACACCGGCATCGAACTCACGCCGGACCTCAGCGCCTACGCCTTCGGCGGCATGCACCAGCGCGAATCGGAGGGCAGCTTTTTCCTGCGCGCGCCGGCCACCACGGAGGCGCGCAGTGCATTCTTCGCCGCGAGCCGGTCGGGCGAGCCGGGGAATCCGGAGCCCTACGAGGTCGAAGACGGACCGGGTAACTATTTCAGGCGCCTGGTCGTGCCGCGCCTCGTTCTGGATGCAGACGGCGCTGCGGTACTCGATGCATCCGGCGATCCGATGACGCAGGGCGGCGCCACGACGGAGTCCTGCCAGCTTGGCCCGGACGGCATGCCGAACACGGACGACGACCTGCCGACGCTGGATTCGAACTTCGACGCCGTGCAGAGTTACATCGCGAACAACCCGGACTGCTTCCTGTTCAACGAGAGGTTCCCCGGCGGAACCACGCCCCGCTTCGGCGCCGAGATAGAAGACTGGAGCATCGTTCTCGGCCTGAAGGGCGAGGCGCCGGGCGAGCTGCGCTGGGACTTCAGCGTGGGCGCCGCGCGCAGCGAGATCGCCATTTTCATGAAGACCACGTTCAACGCCTCGCTGGGGCCGGACACGCCCACTTCCTTCAAGCCGCGCGGCTACACCCAGGAGGAACTCTCTGCCAACCTGGACTTCGTGAAGCCGCTGGAGGTGGGGGCATTCGCCTCACCGCTGAACATCGCATTCGGCCTGGAGTGGCGCGAAGAAACCTTCACCAGCATCGGGGGCGACCGGGCCTCCTGGGTGCGGGGGCCCTACAGCAGGTATGGCTACAGCGTGGGCTCCAACGGCTACCAGGGGCTGGACCCGAAAAACGCAGGCGAATGGGACCGCCCCAACTGGGCGGCCTACATCGACCTGGAGGCGGACGTGACGGAGCGCCTGCTGGTGGGCGTGGCCGCGCGCTACGAGGATTTCTACGACGACTTCGGCGACACGCTGACGGGCAAGCTGGCGCTGAGCTACGAAATCGCGCCCGGCCTGCACCTGCGCAGTACGGTCAGCAGCGGCTTCCGCGCGCCTTCGCCCGGCCAGTCCAACTTGAGCGTGCTCTCCACCGACTTTGCCGGCGGGGGAGACCTGCTGGTGGAGGTGGGGCAATTGCCGCCCACCGCGCCCATTTCCGCCGCCCTGGGCGGCGAGCCGCTCACGGAAGAAGAGTCCGTCAACTACTCCGGGGGGCTGGCCTGGCGGGCCGGGGACAGGCTGACGCTCACCCTGGACTACTTCCGCATCGAGGTGGAAGACCGGGTTTCGCTCACCGGCGACATCGACCTCGATAAGCTGCTGCTTCGCAACTGCAACCACGGGGATGCGGACTCGGCCATTGTGGAAGTTTGTGATGCAAGTGCGGCGCATGCGACGGACCCCGTGATTTCCGCCTCCACCGCCGCCGACCAGACCTTCGGCGCCACGGTCAGCCGGGTGCGCTTCTACTCCAACGACTTCGACACCACCACCCAGGGTCTTGACCTGGTGCTCACCTGGTCGCCGGACTGGAGTGTCGAGACGGACATCGAGCTCGCCTGGAACTGGACGGAGACGGAGGTGGGCGGCTCCTCCTCAAAAACCATCAACTGCTTTCCGCGCGAGAACGGCGGCTGCGACCCGCTGGTCGCCGAGACGAACGAGGGCTCCGGCGTTTACGAAAACACGCAAAGGCCCATTGCGCTGCTTTCGACCCGTCGTCGCAACGAGCTCGAAGACCTGAACCCGGAGCAGCGCATCGTGCTGACCAGCCGCAGCCGCCTGAACGATTTGGACTTCATGCTGCGCGTGAGTCATTACAGCGGCTGGAAGGCCTGTCGTTTCCAGGACGCCGCATGCCCCATTTACGATTCCTACAGCGGCGCCTGGATATTCGACCTGGAATTCGGCTACGACGTGGACGAGCGCATGCACGTGGCGCTGGGCGTTCAGAACCTGTTCGACGAGTTCCCCGACGTTCCGCAGGCAGAGACGGCGGCGCGGGGCAACCTGCGTCCGATCAGCACGCCCTGGGATTATAACGG
>CAZJXU010000052.1:0-2970 GCA_964550095.1 uncultured Spirochaetales bacterium
CGGCTTTTACGGCGTCGCCAAGCTCACCATGAACGGCATCACCCAGTGCCTGGCCAAAGAACTCGGCCCGCGGGGCATCCGCATCAACGCCATCGCGCCCGGCCCGACCGACACCGCCGCGCTGCAGAAAACCGCAGGCGATTACGCGCGGGAGATGGTGAAGACCATGCCCATCCAGCGCCTCGGCAAAGCGGAAGACCTGGCAGAGGCTGTGTTGTTCCTGCTTTCCGACGAAGCCGCGTGGATCACGGGCCACATCCTGAGCGTGGACGGCGGCCAGTTGATGCGGCCTTGAGTTCGGTTATGACATGCCTGCCGGCCCAGCCGCCCTGCGTCCAACCCATGCAACCCACCCACCGCCGCGCCACCCGCCCAGCGCCCGTTGGCCCAGCCGCCCCTCCGCCGGTTGCTCCCCGGCAGCCGCTTGTTGACCCCCTGCCGCCCGGCGCCTAATATGGACGTCGGGGTTTATTCCGCGAGGTTCCGACCATGCACCACGTAGCAAGCGACCCGCTGACCGCCATTGCGGCGAACTACAACTGGCTGGGCGCGCTGCTGACGCTGGCAGGCGTCATCGCGCTCACCCGGCTGGGCAAGTACCTGGCCTTCAAGGTACCGGCCCTGGCAGGCATGAAGGCCATCAACCGCGAGCGCGACAGGGAAAAGCTCGCCCAGGCCAAGTACCCGCCCATGGTCAACGCCAGCCGGCGCGTGGGGCTTTACAGCAACATCGTTTTCTTCCTGGCGGTGTTGCCCTTTTGCGTAACGCTGGAAGCGCCGACCTGGTGGGCCGTGCCGCTGCACATCGCCATCATCCTGATGGTTTACGACTTCTTCTACTACCTGATGCACCGCTTTTGGTTTCACGGGAAGGGCAAGCTGCGCCGGGTGCACACCGTGCATCACCAGGCCCGCCGCCCCACGCACATTGACGCGCACTACGTGCACCCGCTGGAGACCTTCCTGGGGCTGAACCTCTTCTTTGTGGTGGTGGCGGGCACGGCCGCCGCGCTGGGCGCCCTGCACCCGGTAACGGTGATGCTCGCCTACGTCATTTACGTGCAGCTCAACGTCATCAACCACACCTTTGTCGATCTTCCCTACTTCCCGTTCAGGACGCTCAACTACATCACGGCCAAGCATCACCGGCATCACGAGAACATGGCCATGGGCAACTACTCCACCATCACCCTGCTGTTTGACAAGCTGTTCGGAACCTACGAGTAGGCGCGGCGGCGGGCGAAGGCAAAGCGGTGAACGAAAAAGAGCGGCGCGCGCTGGGCGAAGAGACCATGCAGGATGTGTATGCCGGCGACATCGCCGCGCCGCCCGGCGAGAACGCCTTCGTTGATACGATGCTGAAGCAGCTTTTTGCCGAGTTGTGGACCCGGCAGACCCTTTCCATGCGGGACAAGCGCCTGCTGGTGCTCGGCATCATCGCGGACAAGGGCGAGGCGGGGGCCTTCCAGGTGCACCTGCGCGCCGCCCTGAAACGGGGCGAACTCAGCGTGGATGAAGCGCGCGAGTTGTTGCTGTTCATCGCGCAGTATGCGGGCTACCCCCGCGCGGCGGCCATGCTGGCCGCGGTGGAGCAGGCGGTGGGGGAGTTTGAGAAGGGAAAAACGGGGGAGTAGGGGAGTAGGCGGGGGGTTGTGCTGGATTCCCTGATTGACCCCGACCCTTTCCAAGGAAAGAGGTGACTCTTGGAGAGTTAAAGTGATCGATTATTAATTTCTGCGCAGCTCATTGGCATTCGCGCGCATTTTATTGGCTTCCTCGAGTTCTGCATCGGCAGACATACGCAGTCTATCGGATTGCTCGTGAAGCTTATCATCTCCATCGCGAAGATTTTCAGCTTCATTATGCAATCCATCGGCAATCGTGCGTAGTTCACCGGATTCTTCGAGAAGACCATTGGCTTCCTCGCACGCCGCCTCGCACACCGCATTAGTATATTCGTGCAGATTCTCGACTTGCGCCCGCAGATCATCGGCAAGCTCGCGCACTGAATTGATTTGCTCACGCGCCGAAGCGGTTCCCTCTCGCACCGACTTGGCCTTCTCTCGCTCCTTATTAGCCCGCTCACGCTCCGTATTGGCCCCCCCGCGCACCGTATCGATTCCCTCTTGCACCAAATTGATATACTCGAGCGACGGATCGGTTCCTTCGGGCCATGCATCGGCTCGTGCTCGCCACGCTCCAGCCTCTTCGCGCACCGCATCGGCATATTCGCGCATCGCATCGGCCTTCTCGTTCCATGCATCGGCATACATGCGCGTCGCATCGGCAGACTCGCAGGTCGCATCGAAAAACTCGCGCCATGCATCGGCTAGCCCTCGCCTCGCATCAGCATACTCGCGCCATGCTTTGGCATACTCGATCCACGGGCCAGCAGACTTGCGCACCGCTTCTGCTCGCGCTCGCCATGCACCAGCTTCTTCGCGCGCTGCATCGGAAAACTCACGTTGCGCATCGGCAGCTTCGCGCCTCACATCGGCATACTCGCGCCACACATCGGCTTCCTCGCACACCGCATCAGCAAATTCGCGCGCCGCATCGGCATACTCGCGCCGCGCATCAGCAGACTCGCGCCACGCATCGGCGTATTCGTGCTCTACATTCACTGGAGAACCGAACCGAGTATCAATGAGGAGACGATTCTTTTCATTGCACATCTCGTGGCATCGGGTTTTCGTGCAGGGCCTTCACTCCGATTTGTCGGGTTCTGCGTGTGCAGTTCGTTTTTCATCAGGCGCATCATAGCCTCCAATCTGCACCAGTGCAAAAATCCGGCCCGGCGGTCGTCCCGAGATTTTCTCGGCGTCGGGGGGGGGCAGCCTGCGAGGCGGTGTGCCTCCGCCCCGAGGCCCCCCGGCCTTCTCCAGCGGCCCCGGAGGCCCCAGAAAAGCCCGAAAACCTCGACTTCAGTCTCATTTCCCGCTGGAATCGGCCCAAGTGGAGGCGATACGG
>CAZJXU010000053.1:0-2586 GCA_964550095.1 uncultured Spirochaetales bacterium
GGCTGCGGGGTTGTTCCAGCGGGCCATCGTGCAGAGCGGCAGCCCTGTTCTGGACCCGCCCGAATACGGCGAGCGACCGGGCGCGGACGACCGCCCGGAAAAGACCAGCAGCGGAGAAGTGGTCGCACGCCTGCTGGAGGACGCGGCGCTGCAGAACATCGCAGGCGCCGTGGCCGGGGACGATGCAGCGAGCGGGGCCATGGACAGGGCCGGGGACGATGCGGTGAGCGGCGCCATGATCGGCACGGATGGCGGGGCCGGGGCAGATGCAGAAGAAGGCGCGGATGCCGGGGGCGGGAATGGAATCAACGCCGGCGCCGGGAACGGAATCAACGCCGAGGCCAAGCGCAGGGCAGCGGCACTGCGCGCCCTGCCGATGGAGACCATTTTCGCCGCCTACCGGGGCGATGCAGCGCCGGGCGCTTTCGCCATGATCAACATGCCGAGGCTGTTTGCCGATGGTGCCGTGTTGCCCGAGGGTTCTGCGCTCGAAGCGCTGCGCGAGGGGCGCTTCAACAAGATGCCCGTGATGCTCGGAACCAACCGGGACGAAACCAAGCTCTTCCAGTTGGCCGACCGCAGCCGCGTCACCTGGCTGTTCGGCATGATGCCCCTGTATGCGAAGAACCGGATGGCCTACGACCGCGACGCCGAGTACGGCAGCAAGTGGTGGAAGCTCTCGGGCGTCGATGAACCCGCGCGCGTGCTGCACGGCCAGGCGCCCACCTTCGCCTACCGCTTCGACTGGGACGAAGAGCCGGCATTTTTGTGGTGGGACTTCGCGCAACTGCTGGGCGCGGCGCACGCGCTCGAGATTCCCTTCGTGTTCGGGAAGTTCGCGCTGGGCCGCGCGGATACCTTCCTGTTTTCCGATGAAACCCGGGAGAGCCGGGAGCTGCTCTCGCGCCGGATGCGCTCCTACTGGGCCGCATTCGCCGAGCGCGGCGACCCGGGCGCGGGGCAGAACATGGAACTGCCCCAGTGGACGCGCTGGGACGAATCCCGGCCGACCGCAGACCGCTTCATGCTCTTCGACAGCGAGGCGGGCGGCGGGCTGCGCATGTCCGCGGGCGCGCTGACCCGCGATCTGATCCTGGAGCAGATCGCGGCGGACCCGCGCTTCCTCGACGAAGAGGCGCGCTGCGAGGCGCTCGATGGGCTGTGGCGCGTGCGCCTCGACAGCGAGGAAAGGCGCACTGCCGGTTGCGAACTGCCGTGATTTGCCAACTCAGCAGTCGCTCTATTCGTCGTAGCTGATTTCGCGGTATGCGCCTGACTTGCCAACGGACGTGGCCGGTTGACGTCGGCAGACGGCGACCGTCCGTATCCCCACGGGGCGAAGCCGCGCACCGCACTGCTCTATTCGTCGTAGCTGACTTCGCACTCCGTTCCATGCGCGCGGGCCTGGCAGGTCAGCACCCAGCCCTCTTCCAGTTCGTCTTCCTCGAAGACGTCGTTTGCGACCATGGTTATCTCGCCCTTGATGCAGCGCGCGGCGCAGGCGCCGCAGTGGCCTTCGCGGCAGGCGTAGGGCGCTTCCAGCCCGGCCCGAATCGCGGCCTCCAACACGGACTGCCCGGCCCGGTAGGGGACCCGGTGCTGCTCTCCCTTGATGCGGACCAGGATCTCCGCCGGCGCTTCGCCGGTTTCCTTGTCGCCCGCGCCGGGGGCCGCCTGCTCTCCAGCCGGGGCGGACGCAGGGCCCGCTTCCAGCGACTCGAAGCGCTCGATGAAGATGCTGCGTTCTGCGAAGCCCGCGCCCAGCAGCGCCTGCTCGGCCATCTCCATGAACGGGCCCGGCCCGCACAGGTAGGCATCCGCATCGTGGAAGCCCCGGGCGGCGGCCTGTACCTGCTGCGCCGTGGCGAAGCCGCTTTCCACGTCCAGGTGATGCTGCAGGGAAAGGCGCTGCGGATAGCGCCCGGCCAGCGCTTCCAGCTCGTCGTGGAAGATCACGGATTCCCGGTCGCGGTTGGCGTAGAACAGGTGCGCGCGGCGCTCGCCCAGGGCCAGCGCCGTCTTCAGCAGCGAGATCACGGGCGTGATGCCGCTGCCGCCCGCGAAGAACAGCAGCGGCGCGGCGCTCTCCTCGCGCAGCACGAAGCGGCCCCCGGGCGGCAGGACATCCACCCTGGCCCCTGCCTCGAGGTGGTCGTTCATCCAGTTGGAAGCGCGCCCGTCCGGCACCCGCTTCACCGTGACCTTGTGTTCCGCCTCGATATCCGGGGCGCTGGCCAGGGAGTAGCAGCGCCATAATTCCGCAGCATCGCCGGGGAGTTCCAGGCGAAAGGTGAGAAACTGCCCCGCCCGGTAGCGAAAGGCCCCTTCGAGTTCCGGAGGGATCTCCAGCACGAAGGAACGCGCGTCCGGGGTTTCGTCGATGACGCGGGCGATGGTCAATTCGTGGCAACGCACGGGCTTTGCTTAGGCAACGGGCGCACAGGCCGCAAGCAGGGCCTCTGCCGGGGCGCTGCCGGGGATTTTCCGGGTGGCGACCGGGCGGCGGTCGCTGGACCCGGCCAAATCGGGGAAAAAGGGCAAAAAGTGTGAACTGGTTCACAGCCTGGCGCGGCGCGCGGTCGCATC
>CAZJXU010000054.1:0-3537 GCA_964550095.1 uncultured Spirochaetales bacterium
AAATTATGTCGTGAAAGGGTTGGAGTCCGTTGACAAGTCATTCCGTCGATAAAGCAGGACCCCGCGGCTTCGCCGGCAGGCCGAGTTCACCTTGTTTCAGCCAGTGCGCTTCGGCGTTGCCGAGTGTGAGGCCCGGGCAGAGCGCGCGCAGCACGCCGCCGTGGCTGACCACCAGCACCGCTCTGCGCTGCGCGTCTTCGTAAAGGGGTTCCAGCACGGCCAGGGCGCGCGTGCGCACCTGCAGGCGATTCTCACCGCCGGGCATCTTCTGCGTTTCTTCGCCGCTCCGAAAGCGCGCCAGTTCTTCGGGCCAGCGCGCTTCCACCTCGCTGAAATGAAGGCCGCTCCAGGCGCCGGCGTCGCCTTCGCGAAGCCCCGCAGTGAGCTCGGGCGTAAGCCCCAGCGCGCGGCCTATCACGTCGGCTGTCTGCACGGCGCGCGCAAGGTCGCTGCTGACCAGCCGCGCAACACCCGCGGGCCAGGCTTCACGGCGCAGCAACTCGGCCAGCGCCTGGGCCTGCTCCATGCCGCGCGGCGAAAGGGGCGCATCGGTCTGTCCCTGCCAGCGCCCCTCGGCGTTCCAGGTGGACTGTGCATGACGAATGAACAGCAGCCCGTGGGCAGGCGCCGGCGGAGGCGCGGGCTTCACGCCGCCGGCCCCGTTCCCGGCGCGGCGCCCGCTCCATCGGTCGCCGCGCCTGCCGGAAAGCGCGAAGGCCTCACGCTGCAGGCCCGGGCGCGGCACCCGCAGCGCCTGCCTTTCCGGAAGTCGAGATGGCCGCGCCTGCCGGGCCTATAGGAGGAAAGGCCGCGCGCAGTTCATCCTTTAGCGCCTGCACCGCCAGCGCGCGGTGCGAGATGCGGTTCTTCTGCGCCGCAGAAAGCTCGGCCATCGAGCCGTCAAAACCCTCCGGCTGAAAGACCGGGTCATAGCCGAAGCCGCCTTCGCCGCGCGGCGCACTGAGAATGCGGCCCGGACACAGGGCGCGCTTCACGTGCACGGCGCCCGTCGGAAGCGCCAGCGCGATGCAGCAGACAAAACGCGCGCGCCGGTCCTGCGCGTCGCCGAGTTCAGCGAGCAGGCGCTGCAGGCGTTCGTTGTCGCTGAGTCCGGGGCCGCCGTAGCGCGCCGAAAAGGGCCCGGGCGCGCCGGAGAGCGCAGCCACCTCCAGACCCGAATCGTCACCCAGGGCCGGCAGACCGACGGCCTCGCACACGGTGAGCGCCTTTTGCCGCGCGTTGCATTGGTAGTCGCCCCCCTCCTCGGGAAGCGTGAGGCCGGGGAAGGCGTCCAGCCCGAGCAGCTCGGCGGGCAGGTCCGCCAGCAGCGCCCTGTATTCCGCCAGCTTGCCCGGGTTAGCGCCGGCCAGCACCAGCCGCGCCTTCATCACGGGGCACCCGCGCAGGCAGGCAGAGGGCGCGCCGTCATCACCTCCGCCTTGCCGCGGTTTCCGCCGCTGGATTCGGCGCCCGCGGTGGAAGGCAAAGGGCGCACCTTCATCACAGGGCGCCCGCGCAGGCATGCAGAGGACGCGCCTTCATCACAGGGCACCCGCGGCGGCCAGCGCCTCCCGCTGCAGGCGGGTCAGTTCGGCCGCGCCGGCCAGGCCCATGTCGATGAGTTCGTCCAGTTGACTGCGACTGAAGCTGTGCCCCTCGCCGCTGCCCTGGATCTCCGCCAGTTCGCCGCTTCCGGTCACCACCAGGTTCATGTCCACCTCGGCGCGCGAGTCTTCTTCGTAAGCCAGGTCGAGCAGGGCGCGGCCTTCCACCAGGCCCACCGAAACGGCGGCCACCGAATCGCGCAGCGGGTTTTCGTCGATGGCGCCGCGGCTGCGCAGGCGAAAGCAGGCCAGGGCCAGTGCAGTGTAGGCGCCGCTGATCGAAGCGGTGCGCGTGCCGCCGTCGGCCTGCAGCACGTCGCAGTCCACCCACAGCGTGCGCTCGCCCAGCGCGCGCGTATCGACCACCGCGCGCAGGCTGCGGCCTATCAGGCGCTGGATTTCCATGCTGCGGCCGGAGGGGCGACCCCTTCGCACTTCGCGCTCGCTGCGCTGGTCCGTGGCGCCGGGCAGCATGGAATATTCCGCGCTGACCCAGCCCCGGGCGCGGCCCGTGAGAAAGCGCGGCGCCTTTTCTTCGTTGCTCACCGTGCACAGCACGCGCGTGGCGCCGAACTCCACCAGCACCGAGGCCAGCGGGTTTTGCGTGAAGTCCGTGATGAAACGGACAGGGCGCAGCTGCCCCGCCTCGCGTCCGTCCATGCGCTCGCCGCCTGCCATGCCCGCCTCCCGCCTTGTCAACCGGCCCGGCCCCCGCCAGGGCTGGCCACTTTGCCCTGCAAAGCTAGGCGATGCACCCGGGCTTCGCAGCCGTGTCGTCCTTGTGTCGTCCTGAATTGGGTTCGGCTTTTGCCGCCCAGCGGCGGCGGACGTCCGTGACGGCCCCGCAGCCGCGATACCGCCGGTCGCAGCGGGCAACCCCGCCCCGTGATGAGGCGCAACTGCCTACCGGGCCGGAACCTCCGCTTCGTCGTCTTCGACGACCAGGGGGCGGATGTGGTCCATCAACGCCGCGCCGGCGCTTTCGATCTGGCTGAGAGGGATGTGGACTCGGTAAATTTCGCCCTCCTCATCGCTCGATTCGTCTTCGAGCTCGGGGAGTACATTTTCATCTTCGAGTCTGAGATATATTGCCTTATTTCTGATTTTGAAGGACACCACCTCACGGGTCTTTGCATCCCGGTACCCACTAAGTAGCGGAATAAAGGATATATCCGAATCCTTCTCTTCAATCTCGGTAATGGGAGGCTCGGCGACGTATCCGATATACACCTTTCCGCTGCTCAATGTCAGCATGGCGAGCCTGTAATTCTCCATGGAATCCTGAAGATAACACATAAGATACTCCCCCTCGCCTCTTGGCACTTCTAAGTAAAAAGTTCGTTGTTTTGTTTTTCACGATCGAGAGCTTGGAAACGAACCACATGACAAACATCAGTATAAAACTGATGATCAATACAGAGACAAAGTACTTGTCATCATGTTTTTCGTTCTTTAATGACAAACCATCATGTTCTTCGTTCTTGAATGGAAAAAAAGAACGAACCGTGAGGAAATTTTCTGAAATTTTTTCGCTCATAACAGACAAGCTGGAATAAAGTCCAGGACAGAAAAGCATGAGTCCCATAATAATCAATTCGGATGCGAGCATAAAAGAAATGCCAACAAAGATGGAGAAGAAGAGGAGATTATAATCTGACTTGAGAATACTGTTGACTTCGGATCGAAAGCTCCCCCCTGCAAACAGCAAGGCAAGGTACCCGACAACAATGACAAGAACCGGCCACGCGGCATTAAAATCCGTTAATGAATTCTCCTTGATCAAGGCGCCGAAATGGCGTTGGTTGTTTTCCGCAAAGAACGGGGATGTCCCGCCCTTATCACACATCCTCCAAATTATACATAGTCCACCGGGGAGGTAGTCCCATATCGGCATTTTTCCTGTTTTCCTCTTCTGCGAAACGCTTGAGCGCCT
>CAZJXU010000055.1:0-3619 GCA_964550095.1 uncultured Spirochaetales bacterium
GCGGAATTGTGGGGCGTGGAGCCCATCTTGGCCCGCCAGGACCTCGCCACCCACGAACTCTTCGACGACGACGAGCTGCGCGCCTGGATGGAAACCACCGACCCGCCGCTTGCAATCCTCACCGACGGCAGCATCATCACCAGCGACCCCTACCACTCCGCGGTGGGCACCGCCCGCACCCTGCTCTCGCACATGGGCGTAACGGGCGTCATGCGCCCCGCCCTCACCGAAATCGTGCGCGCCGTGCTGCGCCACGCCGACCCGGCCCTGGAAGCGGCCAGCACCGGCGGCACCGACCTCGACCTGGTCGATACCACCACAGGCGTGCAGCTCCTGCTGCAGTCCATCATCGAGGCGGCCCTGGCAAGGCGCACTTCGGACATCCACTTCGAAATGCGCGGCAACATCACCAACATCAAGTTCCGCGTGAACGGCAGCATGGTGCTCTACGACGAAATCACCGCAGAAGAAACCACCTCGCTCGGCAACTACATGTTCAACGCCCAGGCCAAGCGCGGCTCCCTGCAGTTCATGACCCACCAGCCCCTGCACGGCTCCATGGACGTGTACACCTCGGGCGGCATCGTGGCCGTGCGCCTCAGCACCGCGCCCGACATCCGCGGCGTCGATATCTTCCTGCGCCTCTGGCGCCCGGAAAGCAGCGCCATCTCGCTTGGCAGCCTCGGCTACACCCCCCTGCAAATCGACATGCTGAAGCAGGGCATCAACCGCCCCTACGGCGTGATGGTCATGTCCGGCCCGACAGGCTCCGGCAAGAGCACCTCGCTCACTGCTCTGCTGGAAATTGTGGACCCCAGCCAGAAAATCCTCTCCCTGGAAGAGCCCGTGGAGCGCATGCTGCCCAACGTTACGCACGTGGCCATCTCCGCCTACGCCGAGCACGGAAGCTGGGAAAACCTGCGCGCCGGCCTGAACCGCTGGGACACCAACATCAACATGCTGGGCGAGATCAAGGACAAGGACACCGCTCTTGCCATCAAGGACCTCGCCACATCCGGCAAGATGACCCTCACCACCCTGCACGCCTCCAACGTGCTCTCCATCCCGGTGCGCATGGAGGACCTCGGCGTCGAGCGCTCCATGCTCTACGACCCGAACTTCCTGGTGCTGCTGGTGAACCAGCGCCTGGTCGCAGAGCTGTGCGAGCACTGCAAGCTGCCTTTCAGCGCGGCCGGCGAGCGCGTCGATGCCGTGGACCTGCGCCGCCACGAGCGCCTCTTCGCAGACAAGGTGGACGCGCTCCGCTACCGCAACATCAGCGGCTGCGAACGCTGCCACCACTCCGGCATCCAGAGCCGCGTGCTGATTGCGGAAATGGTGATGATGGACGACCCCTCGCGCGGCTTCGTGCGCGAGCGCGACCAGCTCGGCTGGCGAAAGCACCTGCTGGAAAAGGGCTGGCGGCCCATCGCGGACCACGCCCTGATCCACGTAAGGGACGGCCGGGTGGACCCGGTCAACGTGGAAAACATCATCGGGCGCCTGGACGAGCAGATCACCGAGGTCTTCGACTACAAGGATCGCGAGCGCATCCTGGCGGAGAGCGTGCAATGACCCCCATGGACCGCCTCAACCAGCTTCTGTTCGGCAAAACCGAGCAGCTCGACTTCCTGGACAACTTCTTCCGGCTGATCGCGGACGGCATCGCCATGCGCGACGCACTGCGCCTGATGTCCAAAACCGGCTCCAGCCTGCACAAACTGGTCTCCCAGAGCATGTGGAAGGCCCTGCGCGAGGGGCGCGACATCAGCGGCTGCATGCGCCAGTGGTTCCACCCCGTGCTGGTGGCCGCCGTGGGCGCCGCCGAGCAGACCGACCACTTCGCCGAAACCGGCAGGCACCTGGTCGAGCAGCAGCGCGCGCAGTCCTCCACCATCGGCGTGGTGCTGGGCAACCTGGGAACGCCCTTCCTGTACGTGCTGGTGGGGCTGGGCCTGTACGTCTTCTTCGCCCAGACCATCTTCAAGGAATTCGACGCCATGACCGGCAGCAGCTCCTGGCCCGGCGTGGCCCAGTTCAGCTACGGCGTGGGCCTGCACCTGACCGACTGGTGGTACGTCTATGCCGCCGGCCTGGTGCTTTTTGTCATCGGCATGATGTACATCTTCCCGCGCTGGACGGGCCAACTGCGCCAGAGCTTCGACCGCGCCTGGCCCTTTACTTTGTATCGCCTGCTCAGCTCCTCCCGGGTCATGGAGGCGCTGGGCATGCTGACCGTGGCCGGCCACGAGTTCCGGGTGGCCCTAACCACCATCCAGCAGAGCGCCAGCCCCTACGAGCGCATGTACCTGCGCAGCATGCGCCGGCGCCTGCGCGAGGGCTACTCCTTGCCCAAGACCATGGACGTGCGCTTCTTCCCCGAGGGCGAAATGCAGCACCTGAAAATGCTGGCCGAGTACCACGGCCTGCGCGAGGTGATGGTGCGCATGGGCGCCGCCATGCGCGAAAACGCGCTGAAGAACATCCTGCGCATGGCCACGCCGATCAAGGTAGTCTGCCTGCTGATCGCCGCGGGCAGCTACGGCTCCTTGATACTCTCGGTGTACATGATGTCCAGCACGCTGGCGGGAAGCGCTGATGTGGCTGTCTCCGGCGCCGGGACACAGTAGAACCAAAAGAACTCCGGGCGCGCCGAAGGCCGGTGCGCCTTGAGCGGAGGCGGTGACGCCTCCACACAACATCTGCAACCCAAAGGAGGGAAACATGCAGAGCTTCATTCGCAGAAAAGAGGGCAGGAAAGAGCGCAAGGCGGGTCTCACCCTGATCGAGATCGGGATTGTGATCGCCGTCTTCGCCCTGATCCTGATCGGCATCCTCACGGCGCTCGGCGTCGCCAACCAGAGCCGGGAAATGAGCGGCCTGAGTGGCGACCTGAGCAACATCCGCTCGGCCATCACCAAGTGGTCGGCGGGAGGCCCGGTCAACATCACGAAGAACGTTGGCACAGCCACAGCCCCGGTGTTCAAAAACTTCGGGCTGTCCAAGTTCTCCCAGATCGCGGTCCTGTTGCCGACGCCCTTGAGAGGAGCGGCTGACAAGGCGAGCGCCACGTTGACCGGGGCCAACCCCTGGGGCGGCAACTACGTGCTGACGACCAGCAAGACCACGCCGTGGAAGTACACGATCCAGATCACCGATGTCGACACGGATTTGATCCCGATCGTGACAAACCAGCTCGCTCGGGGTGATGGCACCGTCACAACCACCTCCATGTCGATCACGATCGTCTACGAGAACTGATTCGAGCGTGGAGTCCGGATCGGTCCCGGGGTTCGGGCGCGCCTCCCCTCCGCGAGGAGCGGGAGGCCGCGTCCGGACCTCGGGTCTGACCCTTCTGGAGCTGGCCGCCGTAGTCGGCCTGTTCGCCGTGGTGGTGGGCATGGCGTTCGGCTTTTCGCAGAGCTGGCGGCAGGCATGGCATGCCGAGCGCTTGGCGGTGCGCCTCTCCATCGCGTCCGACCAGGCCCAGGAGGCGTTGTCCCGTTGGTACGTGGGTGAGTACTGTTCTAGACGGGATGAAGATACTTGGAAAAGAAGTTTCTACCGCGAATTCACGGCGGCCCAGTTTTACAGTGACGTGCTGGAGCCCCATGTCGAT
>CAZJXU010000056.1:0-1900 GCA_964550095.1 uncultured Spirochaetales bacterium
CGTGGGGATGCTGGTGCGCGCCTACGCCTATATTCTGAGTCTGGGCGCTGCGGGGCTGCGGCGTTGCACGGAGCTGGCGGTGCTGAACGCCAACTACCTGCTGGCGCGCCTGCGCGGCGTGTACCCTGCCGAGCCGGAGGGCCGCCCGGTCATGCACGAATGCATCGTCAGTGATCGCGCGCTCACCCGCTTCGGGGTGACCACCATGGACGTGGCCAAGCGCCTGATCGACCACGGCTACCATCCCCCTACCATCTACTTCCCGCTGGTGGTTCCGGGCGCGATCATGATCGAGCCCACCGAGAGCGAATCCCTTGACGGTTTGGACCGCTTTGCGGACACTCTGCTGGCCGTGGCGGAAGAAGCCCGAAACGACCCCGAGCGCGTGCGCAGCGCGCCCCACCTTATGCGGCTGCGCCGCCTGGACGAAACCCGCGCCGCCCGCAAACCGGTACTCAGATGGCAAGCACCCGACGCATCCGACAACTGAGCATCGCCGCGCTGCCGGCGTTGGCGCTGGCCCTGGCCTGCATGGGGGCCGGCCCCGGACCGCGCGCCGCAGATGAAGGCGAGGCCGATGCCGAGGCGCAGGCCGAAGAGGAAGAAGAAAAGGGCGGCATCACACCCGAACAGGAGCGCCACACCGGCTTCGAAGCCGACTACCAGATTCGGGTACGGCTCTACAAAGAAAGGCTGATGGTCGATGACCCGATGGTCTCGGGCTTCCTCAACGATCTCGGCTGGAGCATCGTCGACAAACTGGACCAGCCCCAGCCCTTCAACTACCGCTTCCGGGTGATGCGGGCGCCCTCGCTGAACGCCTTCGCCCTGCCGGGCGGCAGCATCTACTTCAACTCGGGCACCATCCTCGCCGCGCACACCATCGACGAACTGGCCGGTGTGATGGCGCACGAAATCGCCCACGCCCGTCGCCACCACTGGGCGCGGAGACAGGAGTCCAGCGCGGTGCCGAACGCGCTGCTGATGCTGGGGGGCGCCGCGCTTACCGTCATCACCGGCGAGGTGGCGCCCCTGCTGCTCGGCCAGGGGGCCGCCCAGGCGCTGGGCATTCAGTACACGCGCACCTTTGAAGTCGAGGCCGACGAGGTGGGCACCGCGCTGATGGTGCGCGCGGGCTACAACCCGAAAGGCCTGGCCGTGTTTTTTGAGCGACTGCAACAACGCAGCGGCGCCGGGCAATACGTGATTCCGGATTATCTGCGCACGCACCCGCGCAGCGACCTCCGGGCCGAAGACGCCATCGAGCGCGCCAGTCGCACCACCATACCCGGCCGCGTCGATCCTTCTTTGGTCAGGCGCCTGCCCGTGGTGCAGGCGCGGCTCGCGAGGCTGGTGGCGGAGCGGCGCAACACGCTGCTGCCGGACTACCCGAAATCGGACCCGGTGCAGGTGCGCGCTGCCCTGCGGGAGGCCGAGCGCCTGTTGCAGGAAGCAGGCCCGGGCGCGGCCATCGCACACCTGGACCGCGCGGAAAAGAAATTGCCATACGACCCGAGGCTGCCCTTTCGCCGCGGTGAACTGCTGGAGGACGGCGGGCGCATCGAAGACGCCGCGGAAGCCCTGCGGCGCGTGGTCACGCTGGACCCGGGGCGCGCGCTGACGCACTTCCGGCTCGGCAAAATGTATTACCAACTGGGAGACCACAGGCGCGCTGGCTTCTACCTGGAACAGGCCGAGGGGCGCTTCGCCCAGCCCGGGCCGCGCATCACGCAAACGCGCAGGATGCTGAAGCGCCTGAACTTCCCGGTGGTGATGGAAGACGCCTTCCTGGAGGAACTGGGCGGCCAGGCGGTGGATGCCTTCGACGCCGCCTCCCTGGAGCGCATCTACTGGGCGCGCATCGAAAGCGCCTGGCAGCAGGAACGCACGCACATGCAGG
>CAZJXU010000057.1:0-2038 GCA_964550095.1 uncultured Spirochaetales bacterium
GCGCCTGCGCCATCCACGGGCAAGGCGTCCGGCCTGCCCGAAGCAGCAAAGTCGCCTGCAGGCCAGCGCAGTGAAGCCGTGGCGCGCCCGCCGCCGCCCAGATCGATCGACTCGCGCTCCACCACCTTGTCGTCTTCAGGAGTCAGTGTTATGCGCTCTGGGGCGCTGCTGCGCGAACCCGCCGGGATGATGATGCTCACGCCGCCCGGATTGACCTGGTAGCCGCCGTAGCCGCTCTTGGGCAGGCCAGCCAGCGGAACGAAAACGACAGCGTCGGCATGCAACGCGGCGCCGTCTCCATCGGGGAACTGTGCAGTCAGCACCAGCTCCGAGGGACCGGTCTCGGGAATTTCCGTGAGCCCCGCCGCCGCGCCTGCCGTTTCCGGCGCCGCTTCGCCGCCGGCCTCCGCATCCGCCGTCGCTGCTTCGCTGGCTTCCGCGGCATCCGGGGCCGCTGCGGTTTCCGCGGGCGCGCCGGGGCTGCTTTCTGCACGGCGGAGCAACAGCAGCACCTTGCCCGGCGGCGTTTCGTCTTCGCGGATGACCAGTTCCGGCGGAGGCGTGACCGTGTATTCGGCCAGCGCGCCGACCGGGTCGTTAAGCCGCACCGGAACCAGGCGGTCGCCCCCGAATCTTTGGTCGTCGGCAGGCGTAACGCACAACAACACAGCGCCGCCGCGCTCCCGCGCCGGGATCACGACGCTGAAACGCGTCGATGTCGGCGCGCCGGGCGCATCAAACACATCGGGCGCAGCAGATGCAGGCGCAGACCCGGCGGACGCAGACGCATCCGGCGCAGCGCCAGACGCAGGCGCTGTCTCGCAAGTCGTCGCCCCGCTCGTCGCCGCAAAGGCAGCGTAATCTCCGCCGTCGCCTCCCAGCTCCAGGGGGATTTCCAGCGCTTCGGGAAACACTATCTCGCCGCCGTCCTGAAAGGCTGCAGTCACGCGCACGGGCTGCGTCCCACCGGCCTCATTCACTTCGCCCGGCGCAAGCGAAATGAGAATGTCGTCGGGCGCGGTGTCGTTTTCCCGTATCTCGAGCGTGGCCGGCCTTACGGGATACGGCGCGGCGCCGTCCGGAGCGGGACGCGGAACGGCGCTGATCGTAAGCTGCCTGTCGCCGTAAACCACGCGGTCTTCCAGCGGCTTGATGCAGAAAGTCTCTTCGCCGCTGGTCTCCCCGGCCCGGATGGTGACGGCCCCGCCGACGAAAACGGAACGCGCCTCGTCGCCGAACGACGCTTCCGTGCAGGGAACGCCCGCCTCGCTCGGGAAGGCGACGCCGCGGGCATCCGAAAAGAGCAGCAGGATGTTGTCGTTGTAGGGGAGCGTGCTCGGGCCCTCAAGCGTGGCGGTCAGCGTCACCTCGGTGGGGCCGTCGCCCTCGTAAATTTCGGGCGGCGACACGCTGAGCGCAACACCCGTGGGCGGCGGGTCGTTGTCGTTGCAGCGGATGGCGGTGGGCGTGACGGGATACGCTTCCGCGTGTTCGTAATCCATTGCCGCGCGGATCGGAAACTCAAGCCCGGTAACGAAGCGATTGTCTTCACGACATGTCCAGACGAAGGTGCGCTCGCCCTCCCTTTTCTCGGGCGGGATGATGACGAAGGGCGGCGCGCCCTCGTAGGGCGTTTCAACATCCCCTGCCGGCGCCCAGTGCCGCTCGAAAAACGCCAGGGGAATCCGCAGTTCGTCCGGCAGCGCGCCCGTGCCCCCCTCGAAGGTGGCGGTCAGCCGCATGTCGGTGCGCGGGACGCCGCCCAGCGCAAATTCACCGGCGCCTTCTTCCAGCACTGCAGGCTGAACATCCAGCACAACGGAAGTGGGCGGCGTGTCGTCATCGCTGACCGCCAGCCGCGCGGGCGTTACAGGATACGGGCCCACACCGGGCGGATACGGCTCCGCGCCGGACGGAGCAAGCACGGGCTCGGCGCTGATCACCAGTTCCCTCGCGCCCCGGGCCACCATGTCATCGAGCGGGAACACGCAGAAGGGCGCCGGGAGGCTCGCGAACTCCAGGGCCGGGATGGTGAGCA
>CAZJXU010000058.1:0-6760 GCA_964550095.1 uncultured Spirochaetales bacterium
GCATCGGGCCCGCGATCAGGCCGGGGCGGGGCGGGGCGGACAGCGGCAGGGCAACGGCCTGCAAAGCAACACAAGGAAAACATTCAACATGGATCGCATAATCATCTGCCTGGACAACTCCAACATCTACATTCCGACGAAGAGGTTGGCGAAGATGCGCGAGGGAACGCCCGGGGCAGACGCCCGCGTCCGGCTCGACTTCAACGCACTCATGCAACTCGCCCGGGCGGGGCGACCGGTCGAGAGGGCAGTTGCGTCCGGATCGGGGCCTCCTAAGTCGGACCCGCTCTGGGATCGTCTGCAGGAAAGCGGCCTGTACTTCAGGCATTTCGAGCGTGGAGAAGTCAGCGGGACTGAGCAGGAAATGCCTGACTACTACCTCCGGTTGTGCATGATGGCAGACTGCATCGATCACCTCGCCGACCCCGGCATCATCGTGCTGCTCACGGGAGACGGCGCCGGATACATGAAGGGCGAAGGTTTTCATGCCGACCTGGAGCGCCTGCACAAGTGGGGATGGCGCATCGAGCTTCTCTCGTGGGAAGATTCCTGTAACCGGAGCATGCGGAGATGGGTGGAGGCAAACGGGGTTTTCGTACCTCTCGACGACTTCTACGAATCCATCACCTTCCTCGAGCCCTCGCGCCCCGGCTATGAGCCAGCGCCCCGTCGCAGGTCCGCGCCGCTCGACCTCTCGCGCCGGCCCAAGGCGTAGTTCCGGGGTGGGCGGCAAAGCGCATGCAAGCGCCGGGGGCGAACAGGCTCACAGGCGCCGCCGGGCGGGCCTGCGAAGGCGTGCGGCCTGCCCTTCCATGCGCAATTGACTGGACAAGCCCATGCCGGGCGGATATACTGGATGTGCTCTCCGGCGGCCTCACCAAAGCGATGACCAAGACGCCGGGGGCGCCGGTCGTCGGCATGGTCGTACGCCCCAAGCTGCGGACGACCCCGATTTAGGACGACACAAGAACAAAACAGGAGCATTCAACATGGATCGCGTGTTCATCTACTGGGATGATTCCAGAATCTTCCACGAAGCGCAGAGGCTGGGAAAGGAACGGGAGGGAGGAATACGCTGGGGCGGTGAGATCGCCCAGATCAACCACGATGCGCTGCTGAGGCTCGCCCATGCAGACCGCCCGATCGAACGGGCGACCTGGGCCGGGCCGGCGTCTGCGAAGATGCGAAAGCTCTGGAGCGGCCTGGATGCAAACGGCGTCAAGATTTCTGCCTCCGAGCGGGAAGCCTCCGGCGCGAACAGGCCGGGAAAACCCATCTTCTACCTTCACGAACGCATGCTGGCAGACGGCATCGATTACCTCGATAACCCCGGCGTCATGGTTCTGATCACGGGAGACGGCGCGGGCTACATGGATGGCTCGGCTTTTCATGGCGCTCTGGAGCGCCTGCACAGGCGGGGATGGCGCTTCGAAATCCTTTCGTGGGCCAACTTCTGCGACCAGCGCATGCGTCAATGGGCGGAGGAGAACGGGGCTTTCGTGGCGCTCGAAGACTTCTACGAATCCATCACTTGCGTCGAGCCCGATTGCCCGGATGATCGAGTCACAGCCGTCCGCGAGGCCACTCCGCTCGACCTTTCACGAAGGCCCAGGTGTGGAACTCCCGGCCTCGCTACGCCGACAACCGACGTGCAGCGGGCGGTGAGCGCGCAGCCGGCGACGGGCGCGCAGCCGGCTGCCACGGCCCTGCCCCACCAGGCCGAGGGTCAGGGCGCGGCTGGCAGCGCGGCGAGCGGGTAACACTCTCGTCCAGCCGTCACGTTTTGGTCGGCTGCGGAGGCCAGCCATCCCCGTCCGTTGATGGGGCGCCCACCCAGCCTCTCGCGAAGGCCCAGTGTGTAGCTTCGCCCGGGCGGCCTGCGCGCACACATATCGTGCGTGCGGCTGCTGCGTGCGTACACATATCGTGCGTGCGGCTGCTGCGCGTGCGCACATCACGGCGACCGACCTGCATGCCCTGCTACCAGCGCAGCGGCATGTCCAGCAGCAGCCAGGCGCGGCGTTCGGTTTCGGCGAAGCGGCTGTGGCCGGGATGGCGGGTCAGGCCAAGCGCTGCGTGCAGACGCGCCGGGCCGATGCCTGCGCCGTAGCTGATTAGCCACTCCAGGCTGCGACCGCTGGGTTCCAGATTCACGGGCAGGACCTGGTGCAGGACTCCACGGCTGCGGGTGCGCGAGGCCGGCAGGCGCAGTCGAAGCGCGCCGCTTTCGATGCGCAGCGGCTGGCTGAGCGAGAACGCCAGGCGGTCGCCTTTCATCAGCAGCGTGCGCCGGGAAAGCGACGCCCCGAATGCAGAGCTGAGCAGAACATCCGGGGTTTCGCTGACGCCCGCGCCGCGCAGCTCCGGCGTGGTGCGGCCGGCGTAGGCGGAGAGGCGCACGCGCCACGCTGCAGGCTCGCCGCCTGGCGCCGCAGCCCGGCGGCCCAGCGGGAACTGCGCTGCAAGGCCGCCGAACAGTGTCCTGCTGCGGGCCCGGCCGAGAGCCCCGCGTGGCGAGGCGCCCATGAAGCCCTCTGCCTCTTCGAGCGCGCCCACCTGGAGCGAGAGCGCGCCTGCACGCCGGACGCGCACCGGGCGGCCTGGGCGCGATCCCCGGCTGGTCATGCCGACTGCCCGGGCCCCTTAATGGAGGGTGCGGAGAATGAAATTCGGAGCCGCCAAAAAAATGTTTGCACAGGACAAAATTCGAGAACTGGCCGGAACATCGGAAGGTTTGAAATTTCTGAAACTCCGGACACTATCGAGGAAGGCGCACTTGGACAGACTGTTCAACAGGAACGGCATCGAGCGAGAAGGGGCTGGGAGCATGGCCATGTTCAAGCAGGCTTATGAATCCCGTTTGCTCGGATCAAGTGAAATTGATGAGGTCATCCGGGAAATATATGAAGAAGAGCGAAGCGCCCGCCGTGATCAGGAACCGGGGCTGGTGAGCAACTTCACAAGGTTCAAGAATTTAATTGGGGTGGTCTTCATCAAAATAATCTCGAGAAGTCCATCGTCAACAGCTACATCAAGAAGATCACCAGCTTCGATGACCTGGGGGACAAGATCAATAACGAGATACACAGCAGCATGAAGGGATACGTGCAGTGTTCATGGTACAACAATTGGACATCGATCATTATCGAAGACATTTTCAAGGATCATCCTTCCGTCCTGCCGGCAGTTGGAAAAGTCAAAAAGATTGACTTTTTTGTAAAAGACATTCCGTTTGATTTGAAGGTCACTTATCTGCCCGAAGGATTCGTGAAAGATAGACGCCGATCTGAAAACATGAGGTCCGAATTGACATTGCTCAAACAGCTCGCTCGCGAACAGGGGATACATTTCGAAAAATCCATGTCGGAAAATCAACTCCTCGAAGATCTATGGCTGAAGCATCAGGACCATCCTTCTGAGGATTCTCAATCTCTCATCAACGCCCTGAGAAACTATCGGGGTGACTTGATATCCGCTTCTCAGGAAAACCCGGATTCCCTGATTCGATGGCTTTATGAAAACCAGGGAACGCGTCGGTTTGATGCGTCCAATCGCCTGTTTCTGGTATTGATTGACCGCTCAAATTTTTTTCAATCGTGGAAGCTCAAGAGGGCGAAACCACTGCTTCAAACGAAGATTTCAGATTACCTGGACAGCGTGGACGCCGGGCCGGGGCGCCGGGTCAATTTTGACTGGAACGGAACACGCCACACGGTGGTATCCGATGTCATATTTATCGTTCATCCCGGGTAAAGCGGGCAACGCAGCGCCGGCGCCCGCATGTATCGAACGGAAGGCGACTCCTGTATGCCGACATCAAGGAGAAACAACCCATAAGCGAAATTCCCATCAACCGGGCGACGGGGCTACCGGGCCACGAGGGCATTGCCCCCGGGGTGGAAGCGGCCTGGTTTCGGTCGCCCGGGCCATGGCGAAAAAGCCCAATTTGCCCCGCGCCCGGAAGCGTTGAATACTTGCGGCTCACGCATGTGCTTCGGCCGGCCCGGGCGAGAGGGCCGGTCGGCCACATCGCAAAAAAGGAGCCCCCATGGCCATTGATTTCAGTTTCCCCGAAGAGACCAGGCAACTGATCGCACGGGTGCGCAGCTTCTGCGAGGAGGTGGTGCGCCCGGGAGAGCAGAAGATCGCGGCGGACGAAGGCAACCGCGAGCTGCTGGTCTCCGAGATCATCAAGATGCGCAAGGCCGCCCGGGAGGCGGGGCTGTGGCTGCCGCACATGCCGGAGGAATACGGCGGCATGGGCCTCGGCCACGTGGAGATGGCAGCGGTGTCGGCGGAGGCGGCCCGCACGCGCTACGGCCCCTTTGCGCTGAACGCGGCTGCGCCGGACGAAGGCAACATGCACACCCTGCACCGCTTCGGCACGCCCGAACAGAAGGAGAAGTACCTGCAGCCGCTCTGCGAAGGCCGGGTGCGCTCCTGTTTCGCCATGACCGAGCCGGACGTGGCTGGCTCCGACCCGACCCTGATTCAAACCCGCGCCGTACCGGACGGCGACGATTGGGTGATCAACGGCCACAAGTGGTTCATTTCCGGCGCGCGCGGCGCCAAGTTCGCCATCCTGATCGCGCGCACCGAGGAGAACCCGGAAGTCCCGCAGGCGATGAGCAGCGCTTTCCTGGTGGATATTCCGAGCGAGGGCTGGAATGTGGTGCGCGATGTGCACACCATGAGCGGCGGGCACAACCACTGCGAAATCCGCATCGACAACCTGCGCTTGCCGGGCTCGGCCATGCTCGGCGATCGCGGCCAGGGGCACCTGCTCGGGCAGGCGCGGCTCGGCCCGGCCCGCCTGGCGCACTGCATGCGCTGGATCGGCCAGGCGGAGACGGCGCTGGAGATGATGGTGGACCGCTCGATGAAGCGCTATGCGCACGGCTCGAAGCTGGCCGAGAAGCAGGGCATCCAGTGGATGATCGCGGACAGTTCCATGGAGCTTTACCAGTGCAAGCTGATGGTGCTGCACGCGGCCTACAAGATCGACCGCGGGGACGATTTCAAGAGCGAGGTTTCCATGGCCAAGCACTTCGTGGCGAACGCGTTGAACCGCATCATCGACCGCGCCATCCAGGTGCACGGCGCGCTCGGGTATTCGACCGATACGCCGCTGGCCTCGATGCTGACGCAGGCGCGCTGGGCGCGCTTCGCCGACGGCGCAGACGAGGTGCACCAGTGGCGCATCGCACAGCGCACGCTGGAGGCCTACGCCCGGACCGGCAGCGTGAACGCTGCCACAGGCGGTCTGCCGCTGTGATGCGCGGAGTTTCGTGCGTGGCAGCGCTGCTGGCCTGCGCGCTGCCGTGGGTGGCGGGGGCGGCCTTCGCGGAAGCGCAAGCGAAGGCGACGGCGCCGGAAAGGCCCAACATCATCGTGTTCCTGGCCGACGATCTCGGCTGGGCGGATGTCGGCTTTCACGGCGGCACGCAAATCGACACACCGGCGCTGGACCGGCTGGCGCGCGAGGGCATGCAGCTCGACCGCTTCTACACCGCGCCGATCTGTTCGCCGACCCGGGCGGCGCTGATGACGGGGCGCGACCCGCTGCGCCTCGGCATCGCCTACGGCGTGATCATGCCCTGGCACAACATAGGGGTTCACCCGGACGAACACTTCATGCCCGAGAGCTTTCGCGCTGCGGGTTACCAGACGGCGCTGGTGGGCAAGTGGCACCTGGGACACGCGCAGATGACCTATCACCCGAACCAGCGGGGCTTCGAACACTTCTACGGACACCTGCACACGGAGGTCGGGTACTTTCCGCCCTTCGCGAACCAGGGCGGCAAGGATTTCCAGCGAAACGGCGAGAGCATCGACGACAAGGGCTACGAGAGCTACCTGCTGGCCGACGAGGCCTCGCGCTACATCCGGGAGCGCGACCCGGCCCGGCCCTTCTTCCTGTACATCCCCTTCATTGCGCCGCACACGCCGCTGGAAGCGCCCGACGACCTGGTGGCCAAGTACGAAGACTTGCCGGACGAGCGCCCGCCCGCGCGCAGCCGCCAGACCGACAGCTCGCGCTTCACGCGCAAGCTGACGCTGCGCAAGAGTGCGCGCCCGATGTACGCGGCGGTGGTGGAAGGCATGGACCGGGCGATCGGCCGCGTGCTCGATACGCTCGACGAACTGGGCATCGCGGAAAACACCCTGGTGCTGTTTTCCAGCGACAACGGCGGCGCGGCCTACGCCACGGGCGGCGCGGACAATGCGCCGCTGCGCGGCGGCAAGGGCGAGGTGTTTGAAGGCGGCATCCGGGTCGCGGCCGTTCTGCGCTGGCCCGCCGGCATCAAAGCGGGCACGCGCTTCACGAGCATCATGTCGGTGATGGACGTGTTTCCAACCCTGGCCGAGCTTGCGGGCGTTACGATTCTCGCCGAGCGCGAGCTGGACGGGCGCAGCCTGTGGCCTGCCATGCAAAACGGAGAGCACGCGGCGCGCGAGGAGTACCTGGTGTTCGTTTCGGAAACTCCGATCCGCGGCCACTTCAACCTGACCGCCTTCAACGACGAGTGGAAGCTGGTGCAGGAGGTGCAGCAGGGTCTGCTTTCGGCGGAGGTAACCAACTACCTGTTTCGCGTGAACGACGACCCTTACGAGTATCACAACCTGGCCGAGCAGCACCCGAAGCAGGTGGAGCGCATGGCGCGCGCCATTCACCGCCGGCGCCTGCTGTACCCGGTGACGGGCACCCGCTCGGAGCTGGTGCCGCCGCCCGGCTGGCGCGCGCCCAAAGACTGGGCGA
>CAZJXU010000059.1:0-2668 GCA_964550095.1 uncultured Spirochaetales bacterium
GGGTGGATGTGTCGGCGGTTGCGGTGGTGGCGGCGACAAAGGCGGCGGTGATGGTGTTTGTGTTGATGAGCTACGCCGTGATCGCGCAGGCGCAAGCGATGGAAACGCCGGAGTCCGGCGACGGCGCTGTAACGCAAACGGACGCGGCGGGTGAAGGCGATACAGCGCAGGAAGACGAAAGCGCCGCGGCGGGTGATCAAGATGCGGCGGCGGCGCAGGCAAACGAAAGCGCCGATGCGGGGGAAGATGCGGCGCCGCCTGCACGGGAAGACGAGAGCGCCGCGGCGGATGATGAAGATGCAACGGCTGCGCAGGCAGATGAAGGCACCGCGCAATCATCAAACGAAAACAACGCCGCGCCGCAAAGCGACACCGACGACACCGTCGATAAAATCGTGGTCACCCGGGAGACCATCGCCGAAGCGCAGCGCGTGGCGGTGAAGCTGATCGCAGACGGCAAGGCCGAGCAGGCGCTGCAACTGCTCACCATCGCTGTGCAGGAGGCGCAACAGAACCGGCCGGTACCGGACCTCTCGGCGCTGCGCTTCACCGCGGCCCAGGCGATGCTGGCCCTGCAATACTACGCGCAGGCGGCACGGGTGCTGGGCCGGCTCAGCCGCGAGCGGCCCGAGCTGGCGCGCATCCGCCTGGACCTGGCCGGCGCGCTGTACGCACTGGGCCGGGACGAGGAGGCGGAGGGGATGTTCCGGCGCCTGCTGGCGGAGGAAGAACTGCCGGACGCCGTGCGGCGCAATATCGAGCGCTTCCTGGAGCGCATCCGGGCGCGGCGCAAGTTTCGCCTGGACTGGGACATCGGCCTGTGGCGCGATGACAACGTGAACAACGCGCCGGAACTGACGCACGTGCAGGTGCCCGCTTTCGGCGACCTGCGCTTTGAGGTGGGCGGCGAGGACCCCGTGCGCGCCTGGGTGGCGCAGACCGGCGTGAAGCTGCGCCTGGTGAACAGGCTGGCTGCGGGCGGGCGCCTGACCCTGCACAGCCGAGCCGGGGCTTCGCGGCACACTGCACTCAGCAAGGACGAACACTCGCGAAGCTGGTTCGATGCGAGCAGCGGGCCGCGTTACCAGTATGTGCTGGCGGGCCGGCCGGGGCGCGTGGCGCTGGAACTGGGCGTGGAGCGGCGCCTGCGGGGCAGGAAGAGCTACGCGCTGGGCGGCTGGGCCGGGCTGAACGTGGAACAGGCGCTGAGCGGCAGCCTGGGCGTGGGCGGCAGCTTCCGGTACTGGCGCACCGCCTACGACGACCTCGGCAACGACGCGCGGGACCCGGACGGGCATTCTGTGAGCGTGTTTGTGACGAAGCGCTTCGGTTCCGGGGCGGCGCGACTGCTGGGCGGCCTTTCCCGGGAGAAGCCGGAACTGGAGCATCTTGGCTGGCGCGGCAAGAACCTGCGCTTTTCGTATCATACGCCGCTCGGCAGGAACTGGAATGTCGGGCTCGACGCCGGCCGCAACATTACGCACTACCGGGGGCAGAACATCCTGTTTCGCACGCGGCGCAAGGACCGCACCACGGACGTGCAGCTCGATGTCAGCAACCGGGAGCTGGCCTTCTTCGGCCTGCTGCCGAAGCTGGTGCTGGGCTTCAGCCGCACGGCATCCACCCTGCCGCTGAGCGAACGACGCAGCCGCATGGTGCGGATGGAGCTGCAGCGGATTTTCTGAGACGGGCGCGGCTTGTTAAAAGACGTGAGCGCCCTGCTCTTCCCTGCGCGGCGGGCGTCGTTTCAGCCACGCAGTCACCAGGCGGCGTCGCACCACTCGACCATCCACCGACGATAAAACGGGACGGGGGCGCCCTGCTCTGCTCTGCCCTGCGTGGTTCAGCCGGGTTCAACGCCAGGCCGTTCGGCCACATCCGCCCGCAAGGCGCCCGCATCGCCCGGCATGCATTGAACGCATACAAGCGGGTTGACAGTGCAATGCCGGGTGCTATGCTGAACGAGCCCCCGAGGAGCACACACCATGGCCCATGAATGGCGACCGATCAGCGACTACGAGACCAACCCGGCGGAACTGGCCAACAGGGAACTCCCCGCCCTGTCGTCCGTGTGGGATGATCAGAAAGCCGGGCTGAGTGAAACCCAGGGCATCCGGAGGTTCACGGAGCGTCTCAAGCGCGAGTGGGCCATCGAGACCGGTCTGATCGAGCGGCTGTACACCCTGGACCGGGGCATCACGGAAATGATGATCGAACACGGCATCAATGCCAATTACATTTCTCATCGAATGGGAGGCAACCCCGAACACACGGTCGCCATGATTAACGATCAGCAGGAAGTCATCGAAGGCCTGTTTACTTTTGTCAAGGGAGATCGCGATCTGAGGGCGAGCTACATCAAGGAGCTGCACAGCCTGTTCACCCGGCATCAGCAATACACCGAGGGCCGCGACCGATTTGGGCGTGAGGTGCAGGTGAAGCTGGTCCGGGGTGATTACAAAAAGTGGTCGAACAGCCCGAAACGACCGGACGGCGCCATACACGAGTATTGCCCGCCGGAACAGACCACCTCGGAGATGGATCGGCTGCTCGAAATGCACCGGGGCCACGAAGGCGTCGCCCCGGAAGTGGAGGCGGCCTGGCTGCACCACCGCTTCACCCAGATTCATCCCTTCCAGGACGGCAACGGGCGGCTGGCCAGGGCGCT
>CAZJXU010000060.1:0-1871 GCA_964550095.1 uncultured Spirochaetales bacterium
CGCCCTGCTGGTGCGGCAGGTTCGCCTTGAAGCCTGCCCAGGCTGCAGACCAGCCATTGTTGCGTCTTGCCGCATCGGAGTAGATGTTTTTGCTGGACTGCCCCATGGCCCCCCCAGACCAGTTTGGTTTGGAAACATCTACCATATCACGGCAGTCAAAGTATGCGTTCAGACACATCTTGCACATGCACCCGGCCCGGTGAAGCGCGTCAGCGGCCCGCCAGGGCCTTTTTGCACTGCTTCTTGACGACCTGTTCGACACGCTGCAGGGCCGGGACGTCGCCGTAGCGCGCTGCGAAGGCTTCGCGCACCGGGCCGAGATTTTCCAAAAGGGCGGCGGCGGTCTCTTGCGCCAGCTCGCCCGGGATATGCGAATCCATGCCGCACTCCTCGGCGAGTTTCTCCCACGAGCGCGCCGTCACCATGCCGGGCGCACGCGCGCCGCCGACGTACATGGCGAGCCAGTGGCTAATCCCCTCGATGGCGCGCGTGCATAACAGGTCATAGAACGGCGCCAGGCGAATCACGTCGCCCTCCAAGTACAACAGGGCCAGGTTCTTTGCGTGGCCGTCCGTGGCGCCCGTCAGCACGTTGAAGACCTGCCAGTGCAGCAGGCGCCGCGTATCCATGGCCGGTTCGCTGGAATACTTATCCACCAGGCGATAACACTGCGCGAAGGACGGCCCGCCGCCGTCCTGGTATTTTTGGTTACGGTCATAGCCCATGGCCTGGCAGAAGTCCTCCTGGTGCAGCCGGCGCATGTTTCCGGAATCGTCCCACTCGCGGTCGTAGCGGGGGATTTGCACGAAGCGTTCGCCGCCTGCTTCGCACAGGGTGATATCGACGACCGGCAAGCCGACGGCGGCGGCGAGCTGCGTGGTGAAGCATTCGTAAGCGGGCAGGTGGCTGTAGCGATCCTCTTCGAATTTGAGGATGTGGCTGGAAGGCGCATCGCCCTGCGGCATGAAGTACTTGTCGCCCTGGACCAGCAGCGCGCACTTGTTCTGGAAGCCTGCGAGCGACAGCCGGGGGCGTATGCCTTCGGGAAGGCTTGCATCAATCCGCCCGCGCACGCGAGCGAGTTTGGCCAGATCCTCATCCGTCAGCGGCTGGTAGTTCCATTGCGCGGGCGCGTCGGGCTGCCGATCCACCGGCAGGATGGACAGCGCGCCCGCACACTCTCCGCCGATGGCGCGCAGCAAGTTGAAGTCCGTATCCGACACCTTGAAGCTCCACACGATGCGTTCGCGCATCGGACCCTCCGGCAGCAGGTTGCCGAAGAAGCGATTGGCGCTTCCCTCCCTTTCGGGCGGGAATTCGCCGGCGGAAAGCGGCAGGGAAAGCGAGATGGGGAAGCCGCCGCCCTTGATCCACTCGGGGTCGTAGCGGAAGCCGATGGCGCCGTCGCCCGGATCGCGCCAGAGCCGACCGACCAGGCGCTGTTCATACCAGGCGTGCAGGGTGTCGAGATCGCTCACTCGGGTGTCTCCGGGCCGAGCGGCTCGACCGTCTGCGCCCTGTATCTGCGCGGCAGGACGGCCAGTTCCAGGCCCAGTTTGTGCAGTGCTTTCAGCACCTTGCCGATCTCGGCCGTCTCCTTGCCGCGTTCGAACTCGGACAGGAAGCGGGGGCTCAGCCTGCCGAATCCGGCGATGGTTTTCAGCGTCACGCCCTGCTGCTTGCGATGGGCGCGCGCCACCTGACCCAGCTCCCGGGTGTTGCGGATGAACCCGTAGCTGATCTCGTCGTTGATGCCGTCCTGGCTCATGTTCGCCTCCTCTGAAAAGATACCGCTCGGTAAAATATGGTGGTTTCAAGGCCCTTTGTCAAGGGAATTTTACCGAGCGGGAAAAAACGGGGCATATTGGCGC
>CAZJXU010000061.1:0-7122 GCA_964550095.1 uncultured Spirochaetales bacterium
CTGTGGCGCGCGCAGGCCGGGTGCCGGTCGGGGGGTGCGGGCCGGGCTGGGGCGCAGGCCGGAGCGCCCGGAACGGCGCTTTTCCGGGGGCCCGGAATAACCGCATTAAAATTCCCCAAACTCCCGGCGCAGGGAGTAAACTGGAGAGGCGCCCGGCCCGCGCGGTCGGAGCTGCGAGAGGAGGACACAACATGACGTTTCTGGAACCGCACGCGCAGAAGGTCTATGCCGCCCTGCGCATTCTGACCGGCCTGCTGTTCATGCAGCACGGCCTGCAGAAGATCTTCGGTCTGTTCGGAGGCGTGCGCGAAGGCACGCCCGACTGGATCATTTACGGCGCCGGCATCATCGAGCTGGTCGGGGGCGCGCTGGTGGCGGTCGGCCTGTTCGGCGCCATCGCGGCCTTCATCTGCAGCGGCACCATGGCAGTGGCCTACTTCCTGGTGCACGTGAAGAACTTCCCGCCGATCGTGCCGGGCGGCGGGGAACTGGCCATCCTGTACTGCTGGATCTTCCTGCTGATAGCAGCCAAGGGCTCCGGCATCTGGAGCGTGGACGAGGCCATGCAGCAGGGCGGCGGGGACGGCCCGCCGGGAGGCGGCTTCAGCGCCTGACGCTTGAGGCCCGAACGGCAAAGGGCGGCTGGCGCCCGGTGGCGCGCTTTCGGGGGATGAGCGGGGCAAGCGAAGCCCCGCGCCTCCTCGGGGCGCCGGCCCCGGGCGCGCGGCCCCGCGCCAGTTCAGCCCCGTTGCGGTGGGCCCGGTCTGCGTGCGCTGGAAGGGCTTCGACTCAGCCGCGCAGCAGGCCCGGTTGGCGTGCGCGCCGAAACGGCCCATGTCCAGGTGTCGAAGCGACGGCTCCTGCCAGGCCCCGGGCGCGGCCCTCCGCCTCGGCTCTCAGCAGCCCCACGGCAGGCCCGGTTGGCGTGCGCTGGAAGGGCTCCGGCGTGGCGCAGCCAAGCCCCAGCCCCCGCTCTGTATAGGGCCAACAGACGTGTGCCGAAACCACCGCGTGGCGAAGCAAAGCCCCCGCCCGGCCCCGCTCTGGCTCAGCCCCGCAGCAGGCCGAGCAGCGGCGGGCCCAGCACGAACAGCCCCACCAGCAGGGCGGCAAAGGCGGCCAGCAGCACGGCGCCGGCCGCCATATCCTTGGCGCGCCCGATGGCGGAATCGCGCTCGGCGCTGACCCGGTCGGCCAGCGCTTCCAGGGCGCTGTTCGCGCATTCCGCGGCCAGCACCAGCCCAGCGGCCAGGGCCAGCAGCGCCCAGTCCTGCGGCGCCAGGCGCAGCAGGCCGGCCAGGCCGAAGGCCGCGGCGGCCAGGGCCGCCTCGATGCGCGCGTTGGGCTGCGTGCGCAGCAGCTCGCCCACGCCGCGCAGGGCGTGGCGGAAACTCGCCGCGAGCCTTCCGGCTTCGCCTTTCATCATCCTCCTCCCGGGGCAGCCTCGGCGGCGTGCTCACGGGCGGTCGCTTCGGCGCTGCGCTGCCGGGCGTGAAGGCGCCGCCACGCCTGCCATTCCTGCGGCGTGTTGATGTTGGCCAGGGCCGCCTCGCCCCCCACCGCTTGTAGATCAAAGCCCTCCAGCCAGGTCGTTTCGCTCGCGTGAACCAGCGCTTCGAGTTTGAGCCGCCCCCCGGCCAGGTGCGCGCGGGCGCGCTGCAGCATCGGCTCGCGTCGATACAGCGCGCACAGCGGCTGCACCCTGGTGGTGCGCGGCAGCACGATGTCGGCTTCGGGCAGGGCGGTCAGCGCCAGCAGCAGCGGCGCGCTGAGCGCGGGCAGGTCGGTGGCGCAAATCAGCACGCGCGGCGCACGGGCTGCATCCAGTGCGGCGACCACGCCGCGCAGCGCGCAGCGCGGCCCGGGTGGGTCGGCCACGAAACGCACGGGGGCGGAGGCGCCTGCCGCAGCGACCGGGCCGGGGGCATCTGCCGGGCCGGGCGTGGAGGGAACGCCTGCCGGACCGGGCGCGGATGCTGCGCCAATCAGGCCGGGTGTATCTGAAGTGCCGGGCGCATCGACCAAGCCGGCCGCATCTGACGGGGCGGAGGCACCTGCCGTAGCGACCGGGCCGGGCGTGCCCACCCACAGCACTTCGTGGAACAGCTCGGCGAGCAGGCGCGCGGTGCGCAGCGCCAGCGGCATGCCATCCAGGGTCAGCGCAGCCTTGTCCGTGCCCATGCGCCGGGAAGCGCCGCCGGTCAGCAGCGCGCCGCTGATCTCGGCGAGGCGGTCCGCGCCGTTGGTATCGCCCAAGCGGCCTTCGCCGCCGGCATCAGCGAGGCGACCTTCGCCACTGGCATCAGCGAGGCGGCCTTCGGCGCCGCTCACCACGCCTCCCCGGCCCCGGCGAGCAGGTCCGGGTTCAGAAGCTGCACCCGCGCCTCGGCGCCTTCCTCGAGCCGCGACGCCTCGGCGTCGAAGATCAACAGGCCGTCCGAACGCACCATGGAGTGCAGCGCGCCCGAGCCCTGGTTGCAGGTGGGGGTGGCCAGCGTCCGTCCCGCTTCCCGTGCAAGGCGCACGCGCACGAAGTGCATGCGGCCGGACGCTTTGCGCAGCGGCCGGGTCAGCACGGCGCGCAGCAGCGGGCGCGCCAGCACGCGCCGCCCGGCGAGGCGCAACAGAAGAGGCCGCACGAACTGCTCGAAGCAGACCATGGCCGATACCGGGTTGCCCGGCAGGCCGAAGACGGGCACGTCGCCGTGCGCTTCGAAGACGCCGTAGGTGAGGGGGTAGCCGGGTTTCATCTGCACGCCGAAGAAGGCGAAGCGGCAGCCGAGTTTTTGCAGCACCGGGCGCACGTGGTCGTGGTCGCCCACCGAGACGCCCGCGCTGCTCACCAAAAGGTCCGCAGAAAGCCCCGCGCGAAACAGGCGCTCGAGGTCCTGCGGCGTGTCTCTGGCGATGCCCAGGTTAATGGGTTCGGCGCCGGCCTCGCGGCACTGGGCGGCCAGCATGTAGCTGTTGGATGCGACGATGCGGCCCACGCCCAGTTCGCCGTCCGGCTCGACCAGCTCGTCGCCGCTGGAGAGCAGGGCCACGCGCGGGCGGCGATGCACCGGCGCCACGGTGCGGCCGAGCGAGGCCAGGGTTCCGATTTCGGCGGGGCCGAGCACAGCGCCCGCGGGCAGCGCTGTTTCGCCCGCGCGCAGTTCTTCCCCTGCGCGCCGCACGTTTTCGCCGGGCGCCGCTTCCGCGGAGAAGCGCACCACCGCGCCGCGCACTTCCACGTCTTCCTGGCGCACCACGACGTCTGCCCCTTCGGGGAGAGGCGCGCCGGTGAAGATGCGGGCCGCTTCGCCGGGCTGAAGCGCACGCGCGGGCTGGGCGCCGGCTGCGACTTCGAAGCCGCAGGGGAGTTCGCGCGGCGCCCCGGCGTGCGCGCCGGCCAGGTCGGCGCTGCGGAGTGCGTAGCCGTCCATGGCGGAGCAGTCCGCCGCGGGGAGCGTGCGCGTGGCGCGCACGTCCTGTGCGAGCACCCTGTTCTGCGCCTCGTCCCAGGAGACCCTTTCCTCGGGGAGCGGGTGCGGGGCGCCGGCCAGCACCGTTTCCAGGGCTTCGGCAACGCTGATCCCGGTTCGCATGCGGCTGACATTACCACCCCGGGGCCGGGTCTGAAGGCTGGGCGTATCGTCCTGAATTGTGGCCGGTCGCAGCTTGGGGCGACCGGCGATACGGCCAGCCGGCCCCGTCCGTTGGTAAGTCACGGCCACGGGGCATCCACCCTTCATTTTGCGGGCTTGACGGAAGCAACACCCGGATGCCGGCGACAGACCGCAGCCAGTGGCGACCGATTCTGACCATTCGAGGGCATGAAGGGGGCAAGCCTCCGGGCGAATGCCTACCTTCCGGAACGCCGCGCCCCTGCGCTCGTGGGCGCGGCCCCGCGCTGCGCGCCCGTCCCGTTTATGCGCAGGCGGGCGCGCCGGAGACACACCCTGTGCAGCAGCCCCCCAGACGTATCCGTCGTATCCAGCGTATCCGCCGTCGCCCGCATGGGCGCCGGGACCGGGCCGGGATCTCGCGCGCGCCCGGCGGGTGCCGGGACCGGGCTGCCCGCGCACGCTGATGGCGCGCGAACTCGTCGATGTGCTGGAGGCGCTGCTCTCCGGCGTGGTGCTGGTGAATGCCTCGGGCGAGGTGGAAGAGATCAACAGCGCGGCCAGCCGCATGCTGGGACGCTCGCGCGAGGCGGCGCTGGGCAGGCCCCTTTCGGAACTGGCCGGGCCGGGGCACGCGCTGTGTCGCCTGGCCGAAAAGGCGCTGCACGACGGCGGACAGGTTTCGGCGCCGGGCGAGCGCCTGCAGGCGCCGGGCGCGGCGGAAGCCTGCGTGGTGGACATGTCTGCCGCGCCGCTCTTTTCCGACGGTGGAGCGGAGGGGGGCGCGCTCCTGGTGCTGCGCGACCGCGCCGCGGGCGGCAGCCGCCTCGAAGAACTCGAAGCGGAGCGCCGGCGCTTTCTCGGCCTCGGCCGCATTGCCGCGGGGCTGGCGCACGAAATCAAAAACCCGCTGGGAGGGATTCGCGGCGCGGGCGAGCTGCTGGTGATGCGGGCGCCGGATGAAAAGACGCGCACCGTGGCCAGCCTGGTGGTGGATGAAAGCGCGCGCATCGCCAAGCTGGTGGACGACTTCATGGTGTTCGCGCGCGAAGAAAAGCTGAAGCCGGCGCCGGTCAACGTGCACCGCCTGCTGGACTCGGTGCTGGAGCTGCTCTCGCACGACCCGCTGTGCAAGGAGGTGCGCATCGAGCGCGCCTACGACCCTTCCCTGCCCGAGTTCCTGGCCGACGGCGACCGGCTGATCCAGGTCGCGCTCAACCTGGCCCGGAATGCGCTGCAGGCCATGGCGGGCGGGCCCGGCACGCTGCGCGTGGAGACCCGCCTGGTACTCACGCCCCGCATCGCCCTGGAACGGGGCCGGCCGCTGCCCACGCTCTCCATTGTGTTCGAAGACAGCGGCCACGGCATGAACAGCGAGGTGCTGCGCGAGGCGCGGCTGCCCTTTTTCACCACCCGCAGCCAGGGCACAGGGCTGGGGCTGGCGGTGGCGGATTACTGGGTGGCGCAGCACCAGGGCGTTTTGCGCCTGGAAAGCCGCGAGGGGACGGGCACGCGCGCGCAGATTACACTGCCGCTCAGGAGGGCGGAAAAGTGAGCACGCATGCGCGCGTCCTGGTGGTGGACGACGAACCCTCCATCCGCTTCGTCCTGCGCGAGGTGCTGGAGGGCGCCGGGCACCGGGTTCACGACGCCGACTGCGGCGAGGCGGCGCTGGCGGCGCTGGCCGAGCAGCCCTTTGAAATTGCGTTCTTCGATATCCGCATGCCGGCGCCGGGCGGGCTCGAGCTGCTCGACCACGTGAAAGGTCTTGCGCACGAGCCGGCGGTGGTGATCATCACCGCGCAGAGCACTTTCGAAAACGTCGTCGAGGCGATGAAGCGCGGCGCGCTCGATTACCTGGACAAGCCCTTCAGCAATGAAGACGTGCTGACGCTGGTCGATAAGGCGCTGCTGAACCGCGCGCTGAAGAGCGAGCTGCACGAGCAGCAGCGCGGCGCCGGCCAGGCCGGGGCCGAATCTCACGGCGAGGCGCTGGTGGGGCGCTGCCCCGCCATGCTGGAGGTGTTCAAGAGCGTGGGGCGGGTGGCGCGCAGCGATGTGTCGGTGCTGATCACCGGCGAGAGCGGAACCGGCAAGGAGCTGGTGGCGCGCGCGGTGCACGCGGCGAGCGCGCGCGGCGCGGGGCCCTTCATCACGGTGAACGCGGCGGCGATACCGCGCGAGCTTCTGGAGAGCGAACTCTTCGGCCACGAAAAGGGCGCCTTCACCGGCGCCGTGGCTGCGCACCCGGGGCGCTTCCGGCAGGCGCAGGGCGGCACGCTCTTCCTGGACGAGATCGGAGACATGCCGGTGGAGCTGCAGGCCAAGCTGCTGCGCGTTCTGCAAAGCGGCGAGGTGATTTCGGTGGGGGGCAAGCACAGCGAGAAGGTGGACGTGCGCATCATCGCCGCCACGCACCGGGATCTCGACGCCGCGGTGGCCGCGGGCGCCTTTCGCGAAGACCTGCTGTACCGACTGCGCGTGGTGCCGCTCTCGCTGCCTTCGCTGCGCGAGCGCCCGGAGGACATCCCCGTGCTCGCACAGCATTTTTTGAACCGCTACGACGAAGAGTTCGGCGAGGGCGGACACGCGCTGGCGCCCGAAGCGGTGCAGGCGCTTACGCGCCACGGCTGGCCCGGCAACGTGCGCGAGCTGGAAAACGCGGTGAAGCGCGCGCTGGTGATGGCCGGCGGCCGGGTGCTGGGCGCCGGGGACTTTGCATTCCTTTCGGACACGGCAAAGGGCGAGGCGGATGAGGACGCGCCGTCGCTGGAAGAACTGGTGCGCGGCGAAGTGCAGCAGGCGCTTGGCCGGGAGGGCGCGCAGGCGCTGCACCGCACGCTGGTGGCCCGCGTGGAACACGCATTGATAGAAACGGTGCTGCAGCGCACCGGGGGCAACCAGATCAAGACCGCCGCGCTGCTCGGCATCAACCGCAACACCCTGCGCAAGAAAATCAGCGAGCTCGGGATTGACGTTCCGGGGCGCCCTCAGTGAGGTTTGCCCCGCGCATAATGGACTTTACAGGCCTACACGTTATTGCCGACGACGACCCGGCCCGGCGAAGCGGCCCGGTGGACGTGGCCCTGGCGGCCTGCCGGGGCGGCGCGCGCGTGGTGCAGCTTCGGGCCAAGCACAGCGGCGACCGGGAAGCGCTGCGCCTGGCCCGGGAGATTCGCGCCTGCACCCGAGCGCACGGGGTGGCGTTCATCGTGAACGACCGCATCGACATCGCGCTTTTGGCACAGGCGGACGGCGTGCATCTCGGCCAGGACGACCTGCCGCCGGGCGCGATTCCGGAAGCGCTGCGCGGGCGCCTGGCGGTCGGCCGCTCCACCCACGACCGGGCGCAAATGCAAAGGGCGCTTGGCGAAGGGGCGGACTACATCGCCTTCGGCCCGCTTTTTGACACCACGTCCAAGCAGACGCCGGAGAGCGCGCGGGGCATGGATGCGCTGCGCGCGCTGGCAAGCGCATTGCAGGGCGGGGGCGGCGCGCTGCAAGGCCGGGGCGGCGG
>CAZJXU010000062.1:0-10300 GCA_964550095.1 uncultured Spirochaetales bacterium
TACTATCATACGGCGGGCAAAAACACGCTCAACCCGATCCTCAACGCGGTCGGTTGCCTGGTGCACTTGCGGTACTGACTCATCACAAAACCGGGGCGCCTGTGTCGTCCTGAACTGGGGACGCCCGCTGTCGTCCGAGGGCGGCGGGCGTCCGCATCGACCGCGCGTTACACGCCCCGCATCACCTCGATGAATTCTTCCAGCGCTGCAATGTGCTGGTCAGGTGAAGTGAAGCCGGCGCCGGCTTCGCCGCCGGCCGCAGCGCCGGCGTCCATGGTGCGCAACGAGAAGTGAGTCGCTCCCAATTCCTTCCAGCGCTCTGCAGTGCGGCGCCACTTTTCCGGCCCCGCGCTGTAGTGAATGATCGCCTCCACGCCCAGCGCGCTGCGGGCGCGCCCTGCACTCTCGACCTCACTCCAGAAGAACTCGCACATCCGCTGCATCGCACTGGAAGCGGCGCCGAACAAAAAGCCGTCCCCGATGCGCGCGGCGCGGGCCAGGGCCGGCTTTGCGTAACCGCCGAACCACAGCGGGATGGGACCCGGCGGCGCAGGCAGAATGCCCGCGCGCTCGACCCGGTGGAAGTCTCCGGAAAAACTCACCGCGCCGCCCTTCCAGAGCTCGCGCAGCAGGGCCGCCTGCTCTTCCAGGCGGCGCCCGCGCGCGGCGTAGGGCACGCCCAGGCTCTCGTATTCCACCCAGTTCCAGCCGCTGCCGACTCCCAGGCGCAGGCGTCCGTCGGAAAGCAGCGCGAGCTGGGCGGCCTGCTTGGCGACCAGCGCCGCCTGGCGCTGCGGCAGCACCAGCACACCGGTGGCCAGCTCGAGCGTGCGGGTCTGTGCCGCCAGCCAGGCGAAGAGCACGAAGGGCTCGTGGAAGGGATGCTGCTCGGTGTAGGGGCCTTGCAGCGCCGGGCTTCGCCCTGCGTGCTCCGCCCCGAGCACGTGGTCGTAAGCAACCAGGTGGGAATAGCCGAGTTCTTCCGCACGCTGGGCGTAGGCACGGATAGCGCCCGGGTCGTTGCCGATTTCGCAGGTCGGAAACACGGCGCCGATGCGCATCACGAAGCCTCCCCTTGTTTTGCCGATGCGGCCGCATCGAAGGCCGAAGCGATGGCGGTATGGCGCGCATCGACCAGCGCTTTCAGTTCCGGGTGGGTGAGAATGTAAAGCGCGCCCTCGCGCACCCCTTTCAGCACGCAGGCCGCGGCCTCTTCGGGAGACAGCACCCCTTCGGTCAGGGCCGGGTCCGCGTTGATGTCCTCGACCTGCGATGTTTGCGGCGCCCCACCTTGGCGCGCATAAGCCTCGGGCCGCACGCGCTCGCTTTGATGAATGTTGGTGACGATGCCGCCGGGGCACAGCACCGAGACCCCGAGTTTGGTACCCGCGAGCTCCAGCGCCAGCGTTTCGGTGAACGCGGTCACCGCGTGTTTGCTCGCGGTGTAGGCGGCCAGGCCCATCTCGCCGATCACGCCGAGCCCCGCCATGGAAGAGGTGTTGACGATGTGCGCCGTTTCGTCCTGGGCCAGCATGCGCGGCGCAAAGGCGCGCACGCCGTTCACGACGCCCATGACGTTGACATCGATCAGCCAGCGCCAGTCTTCGTCGCCCAGTTCCAGGATGGGCTTGTTCACCATGACGCCGGCGTTGTTGCAAAGCAGGTGGCAGGCGCCGAATGCATCGAAGCAGCGCTCGGCCAGCGCCGCGAGCGGCGAAGCGTGCCGCACGTCGGTGGGCACGGTGAGCGCCTCGGCGCCCGCCTCCGTAAGCGCCGCCGCGGTTTCGGCCAGGCCGGCTTCGTCCACGTCGGCCAGAGCCACCTTCATGCCCTCTGCCGCACAGGCGCGCGCCAGCGCCGCGCCGAGGCCGCCGCCCGCGCCCGTCACCACCGCGACCTTTCCTCGAAACGACTGCAGCAACGCGCTACTCCCCGAGCGAAGCATCAAAGTCGATCAGTGCATCGGCCAGCTCCGCCGCGTGCGTAACGGGCAGCATGTGACTGCCGCCCGGAAACTCTACAAGACGTGCGCCCGGAATCTGCGTCGCCAGGTAACGGCTGATGCCCACCGGCGCCAGGCGGTCGTCCGTGCCGTGCAGGAGCAAGGTGGGCAATTGCACGCGCTCTGGCGCGTAGTCCGCTTCGTCCCGGTTGTCGAAGATTTCCGCCCGGTACGCATGCAGCGTTTCGATGCGCGCGAAATTCGCTTCGAGGCCGGGCAGCCACCAGCCGGGCATCGGCTGCTCGCTGAAGGCCTGCACCGAAAGCACGCGCATCAGCGCGCGCCCGGTGCTCGGCACGCGCGTGCGCCAGTACAAGACGGGGTCCGAATACAGAAAGCGCATGAAGGCGGGCGGCTCGGGCCGCACGGCCTCCGGCGAATCCGGGCCGCCGGTTCCGACCAGCACCAGGCTGCGCAAGGCGCCGGTGTCGCGCACTGCAGTCACCAGCGACAGCACGCCGCCGTAAGACCAGCCCACCAGAGTGAGGTCTTCGAGTTCCAGCGCCTCGATGACATCCCGAAGCCGCTGCGCGCCCTGGTCCACGTGGTACATCCCGGAGGGTTCCGGATCCGAACGGCCGTAACCGGCGCGGTCCAGCGCGAGCACGCGGCGCCCGCGCTTTGCTGCTTCCCGGGTGAATTCGCGCCAGTCGTAGGCCGTGCCGGGAAGCCCGTGCACCAGCATCAGCGGCGGGCCGACGCCCACGTCGAGCACGTTCAGCGCGGCGCCGCTCGGCAACACCACGCGCCGGCCCGGCGCGGGCAGCTCGGGCGGCGGCCCGGAAAAGAGCGCGCCATAAAGCGGCGGCAGCACCAGCAGCGCCAATGCCAGCGCCGGGCATGCGAGCAGCGCTTTGCGCATGGTGTTCTCCTGTTTACGTGTGCCCTGTCGTCAGTACGTATCGTCCGACAGGTCGCTCGTTCATTTCGTGCCTGCCCGGCGGCGACAGGGCCGAGCGGCGGCCGGTCGGCCCTGTCCGTTGGTAAATCAGGCGCGCGCTCAGCGCCCCGAGTTCCGGACCAGCCGGTCTTCTTTGCGCTGTTCGCCGGGGCCGCCGAAGTCGATGTAGATCGGCGAGCTCCAGGCGCGCGGCTCGTGGGGCGCCAGGCAGTCCTGCTGCGCATCGCCGTCGCACAGCGAAACTGCAACGCACTCGCCGTCGGCGTTGTACTCGCAGTTCACATTGCCGGCGTTGATGCCCGGCGCCTCCTCTTCGTAAACCCGCACGTAGTACACCGTGTCGCGGCTGCTGCGGGTAAACTCTTCGTCCACGAAGCGGGCCGTGCAGGTCGCGGGCGCTTTGCCCGAGGCATCGCGGCAATCGTAACTGCGCCACGGGTCTTCGATCAGTTCCGAGATGTCTTCGTCGGAACGCACCTGCGGACGCACCCGCACGATTTCGATGTGCGTGAGACCGCGGCGCTCAGCCGAAGGGTTGTAGCACTCGCCCTTGCACAGGCGCTCCAGGGTTTCCGGCGAAAGCGCATCGCTCGCGTAGTCGGGGCAGCCAGGAAGCTGCTCGAAGGAGCCCGCCGCGCGCACCTCGAAGATGGGCGCCTCGCGCATGACGGCCTCGCCGCCCATGGGCACCGCCCCCTCCGGCGCATTCACCAGGTCGAACCAGAGCAGCAGGCGCGGCCCGCTGGTGGCATAGACCTCGCGGCGCTGCATGGAGTTCCAGATTGCGTCCCTGCTGCGCCCTTCGGCGTGGGCGGCGATCAACCCGCCGGTCATGAAGAAGGATGCCTGGCGCTCGATTTCCAGCATCTGGAAGCCGCTGAAATCGTCGCTCTCCGGGTCGAAGGCGCGGGGCATCGCGGAGGGCGGCTCGGGCGGCCTTCGGAAAAAGGCCACCGCGCCGGTGACGGGAGCGCGGGTGTCGTAGTTGGACTCGGTGTTGCCGACGCGATTCTTTTCCTTGTAGCCGGTGCCGGGACGCGCGAAGTGATTGTCGCTGGAGCCCATGAAGCCCATGCGGAAGCGCCGCGGCTGGGCGGGGTCCTGTTCGAAGTTGCCGAGCGCCAGGATGTACTGGGCCGAGCCGCCCGGGCGGTAATTGAAAGCGGGCTGGTCGCAGTCGCGACACTGGCCGGCGTCGAGCCAATTTTCGGGCCGCGCGCCGGGCACGGTCAGGTGCGCCTGCAGGCCCGCCTGCGCCGCCAGCTCGCGTGCGCGCGCGGCGCGCTGCTCGCACGCCGCTTCACCGGCGCCCTCATCGATGCAGCGTCCGAAGATGATCTCCCCCGCGCGCCAGCAGGAAGGCAGGTAATCGTCGGTGGGCGACGGGCAATACACCTCGCCTTCGTCATTGAAACCCAGCCCGCGAAACGCGCGATACACATCGGAAGCTCCGTGGCCCGAGTAAATTTCAAACAGGCGCTGGCGCGCCGGATCGTGCGAGGCGA
The DNA here is from genome assembly GCA_964550095.1 of uncultured Spirochaetales bacterium. Taxonomy (GTDB): domain Bacteria; phylum Myxococcota_A; class UBA9160; order UBA9160; family UBA6930; genus JAHRAN01. The sequence goes on from CAZJXU010000062.1 coordinate 4,409, forward strand.
GCTGCTTGTCCCAACTGGAAGTCGGCGGCGTGTAGAAGCCCCAGGTGGTTCCGTGCGGAATCACCAGCGAGTCGAAGCCCCACTGGTCGAGCTTCCGGAACAGCGCTTCCGGCGTATCGGCGACTTCCAGGCAGCTCGCGGGAAGCTCGCGCGTATTCACGCCGTCGGCGCAACGCTCGAAGTTTTCGCGCTCCGCCCAGTAGCGGGCGAAATCGTGCATGCGCGACACCCCCGTGCGCAGCGCCATGTAGCCGCGGCTGAACACGCCCGGCGGGTCGCTTCGAATCGCCAATGCGCGGCCGCCCGAGGCAATCGGCCTGGTGGGGATTTCGTCCGCGGCCAGGCCGCGCAGCACCACGTTCTTGTGCCCGTAGTGGTTGCCGGGATGATCGCCCACCTGGGTCCACTCCCAGCCGAGGAAGGACACCAGGTCGGGGTTTTCGGGGTCGCCCGAACGCTGCTCGCAGGCGCGCAGCGATGCGATGGTGTCGAGCCAGGCCTCGCTGGAGATGGTTTCCGCGTGGTCGTTGATGGACCAGAAGTCGAGGGCCGAGCAGTAACGGGCGAAGTCGCAGGCGTCGGCAGGCGGGTGGGCGCCTTCGCCGCTGAGGCTCGGCAAACTCAGCATGAAGGCGTCGAAGGAAATGCTGGTGTGAACGTGCAGGTCTCCGAACAGAATCTGCTTGGCGGCAGGCGCGGCGCGCAGCGCCTCTGCGGCCTGCGCCTGGCGCGCCTGCGCGCTTTCCTGCACTGAGTCGGGGCGCCGGGCGCCGGTGATTTCGCCGGCGCCGTCGCGCCCGCCGAACCAGCCCCGTCCGACGACGTAGAGGGCCGAGCCCGCGAACAGTGCCGCGAGCACAGCAAAGAGCAGGATGCGTCGAAACATTCGGGTTCTCCTCGAGGCCGGGGCGGAAAGCGCCCGGGCGATGGCCCTAACTTACCACGTCTTGCGGGCGCCTGGGCAAATGGCCGCACCGGTTGATGAAGCGGGGCGGTAAAGCTGCCGGGCGCCCGGACTTCGGCCTTGCCACCGAAGCGCAGCAGCCGTGCGAGTGCGGAATTGCGTGGTGGTGGCGTGGCCGTTACGCACGTCCGCCTGCCACAGGCGGCGCCGGGCGTCCACGCCAGGTGGCAAGTCACTCGCCCGCCGAAAGCGCCGTTTCGTATAGCCACCGGGCGCCGTCGTACAGCCCCGCGCCCAGCCAGAAGATGCCTTCCCGGACGGCCGCGCCCGTATCCGCCAGGTGCGCGCGGGCGAACCCGGCATCGCCTCCGTGCACCACGTACACCAGCAGCGCGCCGTAGCTCAGCAGCATCGCCGTGGGCAGCAGACACAGCGAAAAGACATAACCGGTCTTCGCAAAATCCGTCTGGTCGATATGCAGATTTTGCTGCCGGTGCGCCATCACCCAGTAGCCGAAAAAAGCGCCCAGCACGAGCCGCTCGGTTTCTCCGGGGAGCCGAAAGGCCTGCACCACTGCAACCAGCAGGGCCGGCGCCAGCGGCACGAAGTAAGGCGACAGGGAAATCAGCCAGTTGCCGGGGCCCTCGTAGGTCATGTGGCCGGAGCCCTCGGACTTCACGCTCAGCGACTGCACCCGGTGAAAGGTCAGCCAGGCGAACAGCGTGTGGATGAACTCGTGCTCGATGGTGACCAGGTGGCGCACCACGTGAAAGCGACTCGCTGTCGCCCAGCCGAAAAAGGCAAAGCCCACGCACACCAGCCAGAACAACAGGAACTCCGCGTGCAGGGTTTGCGCGATGGCGCTGCTGGTCTCCATGAACACGAAGGGCAGCGCGAGCAGCGCCAGCACGGCGACGGGCCACTTGAAAACCCCGAGCAGCAGGTTGACCGAGTTCCTGAACCATGTCAGCAAAGACTGCATGAAAGCCGGGGTGCTCCCTTCCCTGCTGCTGCATCCGGTCGCAAGCAGCGCGGGTGGTTGTAGTTTGTGGCCTGCGGTGTGTGGTTGCAGTGTGCAGCGTGTGACTGTAGTTTGTCGTTGTGGTGTGCGTGGGTTGCGGCCTGTGGGTTGTTGTTTCGGCTGCGGCTTTAGTCTGCGCGTTGCGGTGGTGGTTGCGACTTGCGGTGTGCGGTTTGTAGCCTTCGGAAACTGGCTGCTGCGCGGGGGCCGGAAACTCCCTGCCTCGCCGCGGCCACCGTCGATAAAACCAGGAGGCCTTCGGAACGGGCTGCTGCGCGAAGGCCGGCTTCAGCCCCCGGGCTTTCCTTCTTTATCGCTTTCGCTTCGGTAATCTCCAAAGGGGGTGTCGCGCTCGTCCAGCGCGCCGCGCAGGCCCTTCTGTTCCGTACTTTTCATGAACGCGGCCATGCTCTCGCTGTGCGTGCCGAGTGCGCACAACTCCGAACCCGCACGAATGCCGGTGTGCAGGCCCATGATCTCCATCTGGCGATGCACCGCGCGCTTGTTGAGCGCGCAGACATCGGGCGGAACCTGCACCACGCGGGCCGCCACCTCCAGCACGCGCGCTTCCAGCTCCTCTGCCGGAAACGAAGCGTTGGCCCAGCCCAGGCGCGCGCACTCCACGCCGGAGAGGGAATCGCCGGTGACCATCAGCTCCATGGCCTTGCGCATGCCCAGGAACCAGGGGTGGAAGTGGTTGTCGGGCACGCCGAAACGCACCGCCGGATAACCCATCTGTGCGTCGTCGGCCATGTACACGAGGTCGCAGCAGGTGGCGAGCTCGCTGCCGCCCGCCAGGCAGTAGCCGTGCACCTGCGCAATCACCGGCTTCGAGAGCTCCCAGATCCGCATCCAGCCGCTCGTTACGTGACGGGGCCACCAGCCCTCGCCGCCCGGCGTGAACCAGGGCGGCTGCTGGCCCTGGTTGCCTCCCCCGAGGTCGTAGCCGGCGGAAAAGCACTTCCCGGCGCCGCGCACGATCATCACGCGCACCTCCGGGTCCTGGTCCGCGGCCTCCAGCGCCTGCAGGATGCCGCCGCGCAAGACGTGGTTCAGCGCGTTGCGCTTTTCCGGGCGATTCAGGGTGATCCGGCGCACCTGGGGCGCCGGATCGTCGATCAAAACGGGCTCGATGCTCATGCTCCCTCCTCCTCTTTTTGTTGGCCGGGGCGCGGCGGCCCCGGGCGGCTTCCGGGCGGTCGCTGCTGTTCGCGCCGGGGCGGCCCCGGCTTCCGGGCGGTCGCTGCTGTTCACGCCGGGCGGCTCCCGGCGGCTTTTGTTTCTCGTGGCGGCTGCCCGGGCGCGCTCGAAACGGCGCCCCGACCGCTGATCGGGCGGCTTTGGGCGGGCCATCAGGCGCTCGAATTCGCCCTTTTGGCTGCCCTGGCTGCCTTTTCGGCGGATTTTCCGCGGGGCCTTTTCCCCGGCAGAGGCCGTCGGACAACCCCCGGGGGGCTCCGGGCGCCCCGGCGGGGCCACTCCGTCCGCCTCTCCCCTCCCCCGCTCAGGGTACAAGATTTTTTCCCCTTTCACGGGAATCCGGGGTTGACATCTGATAGACTGCCCCCGTTGGACAGGCTTCGACCCACCTGAAATTCAGGTCTGAGCGGCGCGCTTTGGTGTTTCGTCGGATGCTGTATTTGGCCGGATTGGATCCTTTCAGCACGGTGCGGGGGCGCTCGCCCTTGCGCCGTACAGCCGCGGCGGGCCTGGTTTCCGGATGGGCCGGAACAGGGGCCGTCGCCTGACGCGCGCAGACAGCTTGCTGCTGCGTGCAACGTGAGAGACGCAACTTGGGTACCAGGATCTACGTCGGAAACCTTCCCTTTTCTTCCACCGAGGAAGACCTGCGCGAGCTGTTCGGGCAGCACGGCGGTGTCGAATCCGTAGATGTGATTACGGATCGCGAGACCGGCCGCTCCCGTGGCTTTGCGTTCGTCGAGATGACGGAGGAGAACGCGGCGAAGGAGGCCATCAGCGCGCTCGACGGCAAAGAGCTCGGCGGGCGCCCGCTGCGCGTGAACGAAGCGCAGGAACGGCGTGGCGGCGGTGGGGGAGGCGGCGGCGGCGGTTTCCGCCGTCGCAACAGCTACCGCTAGCGGCGAGAGGCTGCGGTGCGGCCCGGGGGCACTTTTCCCCCGGGCCCGCGCCCCGGCCAAAGAAAGGTGGCGAGTCCGGCCCCGCGTGCGCGGGCAGAGCGCCCGGCCCTGCCGGGGTGAACGCGGGCTGAACGCGAACTGATCGGGCGGCGCGCGAACGGGCGCGGGGCAAAGCGCCCGGCCCTGCCGAGGCGAACGCGGGCTGAACGCGAACTGAATTGGCGCCGGGCGGGCGCGCGGGCTTTGCCCTGCGCTGAGTTGGCGGCGGGATGTGCCCTGCGCTGATGCGCCGGTGCGCTGAGTTTCTCGGCGCGGCGGGTTTGTGTTGTGGCGCAGCGGGATGTGCCGGCGAACCAGCGAGCAACTTTCGTTGTGCGCCGAACTTCCTCGGCGCGCTGAAATCAACCAGGAGCCCCCCATGTCGAACGCACCGAAAACCAACCCCGGCGAAATCATCGGCTGGCCGATTCTGAAAATCGACTACCCGACCGACCCGGCAAGCATCGCCGCCCTGCTCCCGCCGGGCATCGACCCCGGCGCCCAGCCGATGGCGCACCTCTCCATCTACTGCTTCCCCGTCCCCGACGAACCGGAGTTCGGCGTGGTGACCAGCGTGGACGCGGACTACCGGGGCACGGCGGGCATCTACACCCTGGGCTACGGCATCGACCAGGAAGCGGCGATCTTCATCAGCCGCGACACCAACGGTCAGCCCAAGTATCCCTGCGACGTGCATTACTACCGCATGGGCGACAAGGTCAGCGCGCGCTGCACGCACCAGGGCTACACCTTCATTGAGTATGAAGGGCGCAGCAAGGAGGTGTTGCCGAACCCGCCGAAGTACGATGAAAACGAGTGGTGGGTGAAGGTCTCGCGCGCCGTCGGCAGCGTGGAAAAGGCCTACGACTTCCCGCCCCACGTGGTGCGCGTGCGCAGCACCTACGAAACCATCCACCAGGAGAAGGTCGAAGGCGAACTGCAGCTTCGCCAGAGCCCCTGGGACCCGCTCGCGGACCGCTTGCCCGTGCGCGGCGAAGTCAGCGCGAGGCTGTGGACCGCGGCCTTCCTGGGGCGTGAAATCACGCTGGAGGGCGCGCTGGACCCGGAGGGCTACTGGCCCTATGTGGACAACATCGGCGGCTCGCGCTGGCCGGGCAGCACAGGCGGACCGCTGCGGGGCTGAGCGCGGGTGATGCAAAAACACCGAACCATCTGGGTCATCACCGCGCTGCTGTATGCCGCGTTTTTCGCCTGGTACACCGACCTGCGCGGCGCGCTGGACGAAGACGAAATAGCGCACTTCCTGGCAGCCTTGCAGGAAGTGGACCTGCCGCCGGAAGGCGTGGAGCGCCTGCACACCTTCATGAAAGAAGACAGCGGGCGCCAGTTCTTCATGCTGAACGCCATCCACCTGGCGGAAACACCCGAGAGCCCGCCCGGCGCCGAACCGGGACAAAGCGCCCAGGAGCTGCTCGACCACTACATGGAGCACATGAATGTCGAGCTGATCCAGCGGGCGTCGCACCCGACCATACTCGGCCCCGCAGTGCACGACGCCGTTGACGTGGTGGGGCTGGAGGATGAGGACGTGCGGAGTTGGTCCTTCGGCGCGCTGATGCGCTACCGCAGCCGGCGCGACTTCATGGAAATCGTCAGCATGCCCAAAACCCACGAGCGCCACGCATTCAAAGTGGCTGCCCTGGAAAAAACCATCGCCTACCCGATTGAAGCCGAACTCAACCTGGGCGACCCGCGCCTGCTGCTGGGGCTCGCCCTGTTCGGCGTGGTCGGAACGCTGCAACACCTGCGCATGCGGAAGGAGATCGAGGAACTCGTCCAGAAGACGATCTGAGCGGGGGGGATTGGGG
>CAZJXU010000063.1:0-11261 GCA_964550095.1 uncultured Spirochaetales bacterium
CCTCGCGGGCGCGCGGCCCGAGCAGGTGATCTTCACCAGCGGCGCCACCGAGGCCAACAACACCGTCATCCACGGGGCGCTCAAAGCTTCCCGGCGTGGCCGTCACGTGGTGACCAGCAGCGTGGAGCACCCCTCGGTGGAGCAGCCGCTGGCTGCACTCGAAAAAGCGCGAGAGCCGGTGCGCGTAACGCGCGTGCCGGTTGACGCCGAGGGGCGGCTCGTGCAGGGGGCCTTCAGCGCGGCGCTGGCGGACGACACCGCCCTGGTCTCGCTGATCCTCGCCAACAACGAAACCGGCGTGGTGCAGGACATCGCGCCGCTGGTCGCTGAAGCGCACGAGCGGGGCATCCCGGTGCACGTGGACGCCACGCAGGCGCTGGGCAAGCTGCCGCTCTCGGCCACCGAACTGGACGTGGACTGGCTGGTCGGCTCCGCGCACAAGTTCAACGGGCCAAAGGGCGTGGGCTTTTTGCTGGACCGCTCGGGAAGAGACATGCCTGCCGCCATACTCGGCGGCGCGCAGGAGCGGGGCCGGCGCGGCGGCACCGAAAACCTGCCGGGCATCGTGGGGATGGGCGTCGCCTGCGAACTCGCATCCCGTGAACTCGAAACGCGCGCCGCGCGCATGCGCAGCCTGCGCGATCGCCTCTGGCAGGGGATACAGGCGGGCGTGCCCGAGGTGCGGCGCAACGGCCACGAGAAATTCGTGCTGCCGAACACATTGAACGTGGAGTTTTGCGGCGCCGCCGGTGAGATTCTGCTGGAGGCGCTGGACGGCGAAGGCGTGGCCGTTTCGGCGGGCGCCGCCTGCCACTCGGGCTCTGTCGAGCCTTCGAGCGTGCTGATGGCGATGGGCCGCAGCGCGGACCAGGCGCGCGGCGCGCTGCGCTTCTCGCTCGGGCACGGCAACGACGAAGCGCAGGTGGACCGGGCGGTGGCGCTGTTGCCCGGCCTGGTGAAGCGCGTGCGCGAGCTGTGCGCATGAGCACGCGCATAGTAGTCGGCATGAGCGGTGGCGTGGATTCCTCGCTGGCCGCCGCGCTGCTGGTGGAGCAGGGCGCCGAGGTGATCGGAGTCACCATGAACCTGGCGGGCGCCGGCAGCCGTTGCTGTTCGCTGCAGGACGCCGACGACGCCCGGCGCGTGGCGGAGCGCCTCGGCATCCGCTTCTACGTGGCGAACTACCGCGAGCGCTTCAGGGAAGAGGTGATGCTGCCCTTTGCCGACGCTTACCTCGCAGGGCGCACGCCCATCCCCTGCGTGACCTGCAACAAGCGCTTCAAGTTCGACCACCTGCTGGCGCGCGCACGGGCGCTCGGCGCCGATGCCGTCGCCACCGGCCACTACGCGCGCATCGAAGCGGGGCCGCAGGGGCCGCAGCTTTTCTGCGGGCGCGACCCCGCCAAGGACCAGTCCTACTTTCTCTTCAACCTCTCCGCGGAACAGCTCGAAAACATTCGCTTTCCGCTCGGCGAGCTGGACAAGGAAGAAGTCCGCGCGCGCGCACGCGAACTCGATCTTGCGACTGCAGACAAGCCCGAGAGCCAGGAGATCTGCTTCGTGCCGGAGGGCGACTACGCACGCGTGGTCGAGGAACTGCGTCCCGATGCAGTGGACACGGCCGGGGACATCGTAAACCGTGCAGGCGAGTTGCTGGGCCGGCACGCGGGCATTCACCACTTCACCGTGGGCCAGCGGCGCGGCCTCGGCATCAGTTCGGAAAGGCCGCTCTACGTTTTGCACATCGACCCGGCGCAGAAGCGCGTGGTGGTGGGCGAGCGGGAAGAACTGGCCGTGCCGGCCGCCGAAGTGCGCGGCGTTTCCTGGACATTCGAACCGGCGCCACGCCTGCCCCTGCGCGCACGGGTACGGGTGCGCTACCGGCATCCCGGCGCGGCGGCCAGGGTCGAGCCGCACGCTTCGGGCGCACGGCTGTACTTCGACGAGCCGGTACCGGCGCTGACGCCCGGGCAGGCTGCGGTGTTTTACGAGGGCGAGCGCGTGCTGGGCGGCGGCTGGATTGAAAAGGGGATGATGTGAGCTTTGGGGACGCGACATCCGGTCCGGATGCCGATGCGCGCCTCGGGCGCCGCGAAGAAAACGGCGCCGGGGCTTTTGCGGAACTGGAGGCGCGCCTCGGACACCGCTTTGCCGACCCGGCCTTGCTGCGGCAGGCGCTGATGCTGGTCCCGGACACGCCTGAGACGCGGGAAGGCCGTCAGCGCCTGGAATTCCTGGGCGATGCCGTGCTGGAGCTGGTGGTCAGCGCAAAGTTGTACGACGCCCGCAGCGACTGGGACGAGGGCGACATGACACGCGCCCGTGCGCGCCTGGTGGGCAACCGGAACCTGGTGAACTGGGCGGAGCAACTCGGCCTGGCGGGCCCGGGGCGCTCCGGCCGGAGCGAAGCCGCGCCGGCTGCGGCCCCGCAAAAGACTCCGGCGGATACATTCGAAGCGGTCATCGCGGCGCTCTTTCTTGACGGCGATCTTGCGCCCGTCGCGCGCCTGGTGGAGCGCCTGCTGCCGCCGCCGCGAGACTGGGATGCCCTGCTTTCGCCGGACGCCAAGACCGAACTCAACGAGCTGGCGCACACACGCGGCGCTCCCCCGCCCGTGTATCGCACCGTCGATGACAGCAGGGAAGAAAACGCTTCGAAGCGCTTTGCCGTGGAAGTGTGGTTTGACGGGGCGCCGGCCGCGAAGGCCAGGGGTCGCACCAAGCGCGCCGCAGAACAGCGCGCCGCAGAGCGCGCCTTGCAAGGGCTTGCGGCCGCGGCGCCGCGCGCAGGGCGGGGATGAACAGCGCAAAGCGCGCACACCGCGCCGGCGTGGCGGCGCTGCTGGGTCGCCCGAACGCGGGCAAATCCACACTGCTGAATCGTTTGCTCGGTGAAGAGCTCTCCATCACCAGCAACAAGCCGCAGACCACCAGGAGCCGCATGCTGGGCGTGCGCTCGCTGCCGGAAGCCCAGTTGGTGCTGCTGGACACGCCGGGTTTTTTGACGGGCGCGCGCATTGACCGCGGCGCCGGCGCACTCGGGCGCGCCCTCGACGCCATTGCTCGTGACGTGGCGGAAAACTGCGACCTCGCGCTGTTGCTGATTGCGCCCGGTGTTCCCTTTGACGAGGCGCACCAGGGGCTGTGTGCGAAACTCGAAGGGCGCGGCGCGCCGCTGCTGGTGGTGGCGACCCAGCGCGACCGCGCCGGGCCGGAGCAGCCGCCCCCTGCACAGGCGCACCTTGCAGTCTCGGCCAGGAGCGGACTCGGCATGGACGCCTTGCTCGCCGAGCTGGTGCAACGCTTGCCCGAGTCGCCGCCGCTCTACGACGCCGACACGCTGACCGATCGGCCGCTGCGTTTCCTCGCCGCCGAGTGCATTCGCCGGGTGGTGTTTGAAGAACTCGAGCAGGAGCTGCCCTACGCCATCGCCGTCGAAATCATGGAGTGGGACGAGAGTCGCCCGCAGCGCACGCACATTCGCGCGCGCCTTTTGGTGGAGCGGGCCTCGCTGCAGGGCATGGTGATCGGCAAGGGCGGCGCCATGATCAAAAAACTGGGCGCACGCGCCCGGGTGTTGCTGGAAGCCATGCTGGAGCGACCTGTTCACCTGGAACTGCGGGTGAAGGTGGAAGCGAAGTGGTCCAGCAGACCGCAGCGCCTGCGCGCGCTCGGCTATCGCTGAAGCGGCGGGGCAGGGCGCAGGGCGAAAGGCGGCAAGCGACAGGGCGTAGGCTGCGCGGTGCGCAGGGTGCGGGGCGAAAGGCGACAAGCGGTCGGCCTCGGTGCGCAGGGTGCGGGCGCGCCGCGGGTTTGACAGCGGGCAGCCTGCTTGCGACATTTCAGCGGTCGCCGGGGCGGCGCTGCCGACCCGGCGCACGAGGGAGCCGCCTCCCCGGATTCCAGGGCTGCGTGGTCTTCGCTCAGCCATGCGAAATTCCTTGGTGTTTGCGTGGCCGTCACGGACGCCCGCCGTCGCAAAGCGACAGCGCGTGTCCCCGATTTAGGACGACACACCTGCGCGGCTTCGTCCTGCCCGTTTTACGAAAGGCGCGCGGTGGATCGATTTGGGAGGAGAGCATGCAGAAGGTTCTGGTCAGCGATGCGGTGGCGCCGCAGGGCGTCGCCGTGCTGGAAGCGGCGCCCGGCATCGAGGTGGTGAACGCGCCCGGCCTGGCCGAAGCGGAGCTGCGCGCGCAGGTGGCGGACGCCGAGGCATTGGTGGTGCGCAGCGCCACCCGGGTGGATGCCCCGCTGATCGAGGCCGCAAAGCGCCTGCAGGTGATCGGCCGCGCGGGCATCGGCGTGGACAACATCGACCTGCAGGCTGCGACCCAGCAGGGCGTGGTGGTGCTCAACACGCCCGAGGGCAACAACATCACCACCGCGGAACACGCCATTGCGCTGCTGGTCTCGCTCGCACGCCACGTGCCGCAGGCCACCGCGTCCATGAAAGCGGGCGCCTGGGAGAAAGGCCGCTTTCAGGGCATGGAACTCTACAACCGCGTGCTGGGCGTGGTGGGGCTCGGCAACATCGGTCGCATCGTGGCGAACCGCGCGCTGGGGCTCGGCATGCGCGTGGTCGCATGCGACCCGCAGCTTTCCGAAGAGGCGGCCGCCAAGCTCGACATCGAACTGCTGGAGCTAGATGCGCTGCTCGCCTGCGCCGACATGGTGACCCTGCACGTGCCGCGCACCCAGGAAACCATGGGCTTGATCGGGAAAGAGGCGCTGGCGAAGATGAAGCCAGGCGCGCTGCTGGTCAATGCGGCGCGCGGCGGCATTGTCGATGAGGCAGCCCTGCTGGACGCTCTTGAAAGCGGGCGCCTGCGCGGCGCGGCGCTGGACGTGTTTGCGGAAGAACCGCCCGCCCCGGGCGACCCGCTGGTGCAGCACCCGAAGGTGATCTGCACGCCGCACCTCGGCGCCTCCACCGAGCAGGCCCAGATCAATGTTTCGATCGCGGTGTGTGAACAGGTGCGCGACTTTTTGCTGGAAGGCGCCGTGCGCAACGCCGTCAACGTACCGTCGGTGTCACCCGAGCTGCTGGCCCAGGTGCGACCCTACCTCGACCTCGGCGTCAAGCTCGGCCGCTTCCAGGGGCAACTGCAACCGGGCCGCATCGAAGAGATCGAAATCGAATACGCGGGCGAGGTCGCAGACCTGCAGGTGGCGCCGATTACCATCGCCCTGCTGAAGGGGCTGCTGGAGACCAGCCACGAGGGCGTCAACATGGTGAACGCGCCGGCCTTCGCGCGGGACCGCGGCATTCGCGTGGTGGAGGCCAAGAGCGCCCGGCCCCGGGACTTCGCCAACGCGGTGACCACGCGCGTGCGCAGCGCCGACGGAAGCGAGCGCCTGATTGCGGGCGCGATTTTCCACGGCGCGCAGCCGCGCATCGTGCGCATCGACGACTTCATGCTGGAGGCCATCCCGGAGGGGCCCACCCTGTTCGTGCGCAACACCGACAGGCCGGGCGTGGTGGGCGCCATCGGCAACTGCCTGGGCGAAGCCGGCATCAACATTTCGAGGATGCAGCTGGCGCTGATCCCCGAGCGCGAAGAGGCCGCCATGATCGTGAACCTCGGGCGCCTGCCGCTCCCGGACGTGCTGGAAAAGCTGCGCGCCTTGCCGAACATCATCACCGCGCAACTGGTGGACCTCTCGTGACTTCCGTGGTGGCGGTGGGCGCGCAGTGGGGCGACGAGGGCAAGGGCAAAATCGTGGATTGGCTCGCGCGGCGCGCGGAACTGGTGGTGCGCTTCCAGGGCGGCAACAACGCCGGCCACACGCTGATCGTGGACGGGCACAAGACCGTTTTGCACCTGGTTCCTTCGGGCATTCTGCAGCCGGGCGCCGTCAATCTGGTGGGGCCCGGCGTGGTGGTTGACCCCGGCGTGCTGATGAAAGAGATCGACGAAATCACGGCGCGCGGCGTGCTGCGCGACCCGGGCCGGCTGCGCATCTCCGGCCGTGCGCACGTAATCACGCCCTGGCACACCGCGCTCGACAAGGCGCGCGAGGCTTTGCTGCGCGCGGACGCCATCGGCACCACAGGGCGCGGCATCGGCCCCACTTACGAAGACAAGGTGGCAAGGCGCGGCATCCGCGTGGCGGACATGCTGGACCGGGAGGCGCTGCTGGAGGGCGTAGAGCGCCTGGCGCGCGTGAAAAATTTTGAACTCGCGAAGCTGCACCACCAGCCGGAAATTCCCGCTGGCGAAGTTTTTGAAAATCTGCTGGAACTGGGCAAGCGCCTCGAGCCCTACGTGGATCACACCGGGCGCATCCTCGACCGGGCGCTGAACAAGGGCCGGCACGTGCTCTTCGAAGGCGCGCAGGGAACCTTGCTCGATATCGACCACGGCACCTACCCCTATGTCACCTCTTCCAACGTGGTGGCGGGCGCCGTGTGCGCCGGCGCCGGCGTGGGCCCCACCCGCCTGGACCGGGTGCTCGGCATCACCAAGGCCTACGCCACGCGCGTGGGCGGGGGGCCCTTTCCGACGGAAGACGAAGGGGAGGGAGGAGAGCGGCTGGGTTCGCGCGGCGAAGAGTTCGGCGCCACCACGGGGCGGCGTCGGCGCTGCGGCTGGCTGGACCTGGTGGTGCTGCGCGAGGCATCCATCGTCAACGGCTTTACTTCGCTGGCCGTCAACAAACTCGACGTGCTCACCGGCTTCGAGGAAATACCCGTGGCAGTGTCGTGGCGCATCGACGGCAAGCTCACCCGCGACTTTCCGATGACGCTCTCTGAAGTGGCGCGCGCCGAGCCGGTGTACGAAACCCTGCCCGGCTGGCGCGAAGACCTGACGGGCGTGCGCGAATTCGAGGGCCTTCCGGAAAACGCGCGGCGCTACATCGACCGGGTGGAAGCGGCGCTGGAAGTTTCCGTGGACCTGATCTCCGTCGGCCCGGGTCGCGACCAGACCATCTGCCGCCGCGACCCCTTCGCCTGAGCGCGCGGCATTTGTGGCCCGGCCCGGCGTTCATTGCCGGTCGGTGCTCCCGCACCGGCGCGGCGCCCCTTGCGCCGGTGCAGCGTCCTTTCCCGTTTTGGCGCAGCGCATTTTGGTCGGGTGCGGGTTTGTCTGGGTGCGGCGCGGTCGGCTTTTGGTGATAGGCCGGCGTTCTTTTCCGGTCGCCGGCGTGCGGCTAAAAGTGCTCCTGCCAGCCCAGCAGCACGGCGTAGAAGACCGGGTCGCCCCCGTTGGTGATGACGGGCAGCGCCCGGAACTCGATGCTGAGTTTCCCGGGAAAGCGCTCGCGCCCGTCCAGCGAGAGGCCGACCGCGCCCTGGAAGGTCAGCGAGTAGTCCTCGGTATTTCCACCCGGGCCGCAGGGGTCGTCTTCCGGAATGCCAACGCGGCATATATTCACGGCGACGCCGGCGCCCACGCCCACGAAAGGCGACACCCGCTCTTCCGGCGTGAACAGGTAGCGCGCCACCAGCGTGGCCACGCCGTAGTAGCGACGGAATTCCGGCTGCGTGTCGCGCCCGCCGTAGAGCTCGATTTCGGCCTGCAGGGCGCCTCGCGTGCTGCGCCAGTTGCTGAACTCGCGGCCCAGCGCCAGCGCCACGCCTTCATCGACATCGGCCTTGGCAGCGCCCCAGTCCGGCCCCGACTTGATGGAGGCGTAATAGCCTTCCGCGTGCGCGGCGCCGCCGGGCAGGGCCAGCGTGGCGAACGCGACGATCACGGCAATCACCAGGAAGACAGGTTTGAACATGTTCATGACCTCCGTGGCGTGCATCCTAACAAACCGGGCAGGCGGCGCCGGAAAGGCCCCGCGTGGTGGACAATGAGGCGCGCCGGAAAGGCTACGCGTGGTGGACAATGCCCCTTGCGAGATCCCAGTCCAGCCGCCTCCTGTACTTTCCGTCCTTGCGAATGCCTTTGGTGCTGGTCATGAGGACGTCGTGCGTCTTTTCGCGGAAGCTGTTCAAAAAGCCGTTCCACGCGGCGATGCGGATACGCCCCTCCACCTGCAGCTTCGTGATGTGCCGCCCCGTGTGCTTGACGCGGTAGCTGGCGAGTTCTTCGACATCGCAAAAGCGAATGGACGCCGTGCGCGTGTTGTCCAGGGCGACCAGGCCCACGTTTCCACCCGGCGCGTTGAAGCGCACCCGGGGGCCGCCGGGCATCGGTACGGGGCGCAGCGCCTCCAGCCGGGAGAGCAGCCCAAGCCGGGTTCCCTGCGACCACACCCTGGTATCGGGAGAGGGCCGGGGCTGGAAGAGCGCGAGACCCACGGGATGGCCGGTGTCGGTGAACAGCTCGGGCGTGAGCGAGATGTAATCCGTGAGCCGGCTTCGAAACAGCCCCGTGCGAATGAAGGACTCCGGGACCAGGGCGGCAACCCAGCCGCACCCCGAAAGGCACTTCTCCAGGGCGAACTTGTAGAGGTCGTCGTATTGGCAGGCCGGGAAGCCCAGGCCGCGCACGGTCGCGCTGTTTTTCGCCAGCCAGGGCGGGTTGGTGATGCATACCGGGTAGCCCTTCGGAAAAGACGCAAGGGTGTCCCGTTTGCGAATGCCCGGGCCGGCGGGATGAATGTCAAACGCGGCGGATGCATCGCACAGCCCCATCGCTTCGAGATGCCCGATCAGGCTGCCCGAGCCGGCAAAGGGCTCCAGCACGGGAGAGGCCGGCAAATTCGCCCGCCTGGCCCAGGCGCGAAACGCACGGTGGCGAAAGGGATTCCCCGCCGTGAAGTATTGACCGTTCTGCCGCTTGGAATGCGCTTTCATGTCCACGTGTCCGCCCCTGCCTCAGCGCTGTGCACGTGCAAATGTCAATTTCCTCGCCAACAGTTCCTGGCGCCACTTGATTTTGGCAACGAGGTACTCCATCGGGCGATCTCCCTTGATGCGGTTGCAATTCCCGCACAGCAGTTGATAATTCTCATAGACATGCTGTCCACCCCTTGCGCGCGGCACAATGTGGTCCACCTCCAGATTGTCCCAGTTGTCCATTCCGCAACCGTTGCAGGTGCGCCCATACTCCTGCCCCAGGCGTTCTTTGACTTCTCTTTTGTTTTTCGGCTTTGCAAGGTCGATGGCTTCAATGTCCGTCCTGGTGGGCGGATCCGTCAGGTGCACGAAGTCTGAGAACAGCCCGGCGTCATCGGACAAACGCTGCACCACAATGTCAGCGGACTTGGCCTCGACGTCGATGCCAATCCAGCGCCTTCCCAGTTGCTGCGCCGCTACGCAGGTCGTTGCGCATCCGCAAAAAGGGTCGAGGACAAGAGCGCCTTTATTCGACCCTGCCTCGATAACACGGCGTAACAACTCGAGAGGTTTTTGGGTCGGGTAGCCGGTGCGCTCTGAGGAAGTCCTGCCCACCATATCGACCTGCCACACATCCTTCATGTTGACGAGTGTGTGCCACCCAACTTCGTCCTGGTGTTCCCTTACACCCTTGAAGCGATAGGGTTTCATCTCCCGATTATACGACTTTTCCTTGATCACGTTGAAAATGGCATCGGACATGTTTTTTGCATAGAAAAAGATGGTATCGTGCTTCCGGGAAAACCAGCGCTTGCCCGACCCCCCGGACTTGTAGGACCATACGATTTCGTTTTTAAAGTTCTGTTTCCCGAAGGTTGTATCGAGGATGAGCTTGAGGTAGTGGGACGCCACCGGATCGCAATGCAGAAAAAGAGACCCCGTGCTTTTCAACACCCGGTGCATTTCCAGAACGCGTTGCGCCATGAACGTCAGGTATGACATCATGGCCCTGCCGTGTATGTTCTCCACAGCCTCTATCAAGCGCACCAATTGGGGGTAATCCCCGACCATGCGCTCGAGATAGGCTTCGTCGACGTCGTTCCAGGTCCAGATGTCCTTGAATGACGCCCCCGAGGACTTGCTGCCAATGGGTGCCGAGTAGATACGCTTGCTGTTGAACGGCGGATCCAGGTAGATCAGGTCAACCGATTCGCTGTTCATGCCGCTCAAAACATAAAGGTTATCACCCGTGTAAAGCACGTTTTTCGATTTTCGAGCCATCCTTGTCCCCCGACCCCAGTTGCTATCCCGAGCAATGCCAGCTTAACACGCCCCGGGCTGGATGTAAAGCGGCCTGGTATGCCTTGTGGCCTCTCCCCGGTTAGCCGGAACCCCGCCGTGAGCGCGGGCCTGTGTGTGCGCCGCATGGTCGAGCCCGCCTGTGCTTGCCTCTTGGACACGGAGGCGTGCACACGGCGTGCTTGATGTTGCCCGGCGTTTTTTGCGAAGGCCCCGCATGCCTTGCGGGCGCGGGTCCTCTTGTGCAGAGCGACCGGCCCGTCTGTTCGGTCGTTTCGGTCGTTTCAGCCCTTTCGACCGTTTCACCCGTTTCGTCTGCCTCGTCCCCGTCCGACGAGACTGACGAGACCGGCGGTCCGGATGAATTCGACGGGCCTTGCGCCCGCAGGGGAATGCCCGCGGGACGCAGCCTTCGCTTGTGACGCCGGGCCGCTCACGGCAGGGTTCCGGCCACGAGCCGCCGGGTGTGCCCCGGCTGCCCGCGCATCGAAAAATGGATCAACCCGCCCGGCCGCCAGGAGGAGCAGCCGGGCCGGGTTGATCGCGCCCCCACCGGCATCGCCTCGCCCACCCAGGGCGAGGGGGGAGATGCCGGCCCTCTCTTTCCCGGCCTGATGCCGCGTCCGCTGCGCATCGCTTGGCCCGCTCCGAACCCTCCAAAAACGCGGGAGCGTCCAGGGAGCAAAGCCGCCCAGGGCCGCAGGGCGTGTGCCGCCCTGCAAAGCACCCGCCCGCCGCTCACCGTCCTCGCCCTTCCAGGGGTCCAGGGGGTCCGGTGGCTTGCCGGCGCCTGTGCAACGCCGGCTTGGCCGAGTGCTGGGGGTGCCCGGGGTGCGCCGCAGGGAGCGGCGGCCGGGGGTGTGTTGTGCCTCCTTTTTGCGTGGAATGGCCCGTTTCATCCCGCGCAGCCGGAGAGGCGGGGGCCGAGGCCCGCGCGCCACAACGACCCGGGGAAGGGGCGATATGGAGACCATAGGCGAAAAAAATACGAAAGTCAACAGAAAAAATGCGCCCAGGGCAATTTTTTTGATTCGGCCCGATTCGGCCCCTCCTCGACAGTTTCGCGCGCTGGTGGTAAATCTTGTGAAACGGGCCGTTAGCTCAATTGGTAGAGCAGTGGGCTTTTAACCCATTGGTTCAGGGTTCGAGACCCTGGCGGCCCACCAGCACTCAGGGCCGGAGGTCCGCGAGGCCCGCCCCCTGCACGCCCCCGGGCCTGGGCCGACCC
>CAZJXU010000064.1:0-8160 GCA_964550095.1 uncultured Spirochaetales bacterium
ACAATACGTAAAAGAGGCCGAGCGTCGCGACCCCCCAGGCGACCAGGTAGTAGAGCAGCGCCTCGCGCAGCGGGGCGCCCGGCGCGGCGAAGGCCATCAGCATAAAGCCCGACTGCGCGACGCCCACCCAGAACAGCAGAGAGCGCAGGTTGTTCTGGCGCAGCATCATCACGTGTCCGACGATAAGCGTGAGCGCCGCCAGCAGGGCGAACACCTCCCGCAGCGCGGCCTGCCCGGGGGGCAGAGCGCTGCTCGCGAAGTGGAGCAGGCCGGCGAAGAGCGCGAACTTGAAGACCGCCTCCATGAAAGCCGCGGCCTCGAGCGATGCGCCCCCCTCGGCGCGTTCCATCCACTGCTGAAAGGGGACGGCCGAGCTGCGCATCAGCAGGGCTGCAGTGAACAGGCCGAGGCCGAGCGTCGCGAGCGGGCCGGCGTCCAGTTGCGTGCGCAGAATTTCGAAGTGGGTGTCGCCCGCGGCGCCGTACAGCAGCGCGCTTCCGTATAGCAGCAGCGCGCTGGAGACTCCTCCCGCGAGCAAAAACTTGAGCGCCGCCTCGCGCCCGCGGAAACTGCCGCGCGCAAGGCCCACCAGCGCGTATAGCGAAAAGCTCGCGATCTCGATGCCCAGGAACACGGTCAGCAAATCCGCCGCGGCAATCCACAGCGACATGCCGAGCAGGGCGAGCAGGAGCAGCGCATGGCCCGTGCAGAGGTCATCGGGTTTCGCTTCGCTTTCCCGGGCGGCGCGCTGCATCATGGCGACGATGCAGATGCTGAACAGGGAGAGCACGGCGATCACGAAGTGCGCGAAAGGTCCGAACTGCAGCAAAGGCCTCGCGGGGCGCAGGCCGACCGTGTCGCCGCCGAGAAAGGCGCCGAATGCGAGCACGGCCGTTCCGATGAGTGCGGCGCTTGCAAGCAAGGCCGCCGCAAAGCCGGCCCGCCGGCGCAGCGCGGCGCCCGCCATCTGCGATACGCCGCCGAGCAGCAGGCAGGCGAGCACGCCGACCGCCGCCGGCAGCAGGGGCAGGAGTACCGGCCAGTGGAATGCCGCCGACTCCATCGTCAATTTCCCGCTTCCTGTTCCGGCTGCGATTGCGGTTTCGTCGGCGTTGTCGTTGTCGTCGGTGTCGTCGGTGTCGCCGGAGTTGGCTGTGTCGTCGGAGTCGTCGTCGGAGTCGGCTGCGGCGCCGGAGTCGCCGGAGTTGTCGTCGGTGTCGTCGGAGTCGCCGCCGGCCAAGCGGGCCTTGCCGGCGCTGCAGTCGCTTCCCGTTCCCCGGACGCTTTGGGTTCTGTGCGTGTTCCCCGCCCCGTGCGTGCTTCCGCTTCGCCTTCGCCGCCGGGCGTTTGCGTCGCTGCGTTGTCTTCAGCGACAGAGGGGGTGGGTTGCATCGCTGCATCGGCTTCGGCGGCGCGTTCGGCCTCCGCCCACGGGGCCCGGCCCAAAAGCGCGGCGGTCGGCTGCCCGAGGTGGACGGCGACGGCCTGCGGGTAGATGCCGATCACGAACATGGGAAGCACCAGGGCGAGCGCGAGAGCGGTTTCCAGCGGGCCGATGTCGAGCGCCCGGTGCTTTGCGGCCTCCGGGTCGCCGAAGCCGCCCGCGCGAAACAGCAGGCGCCGCAGCAGCCACAGCAAACGCGCCGCGGCGAGCACCAGCGCGGCAGCGCTGATCACGGTCAGTGCGGGCGCGACGTCGAAGACGCCCAGCAGCACCAGGAACTCGCTGACAAAACCGTTCAGCAGCGGGACGCCGCTGCCCGACATCAGGGCAATCACCAGCAGCGCGCTGAACACGGGCATGCTGCCCGCGATGTTTTCCGGCAGGGCGCCGCTCGCATCGCGCCTTCCGTCCAGCATGTCGGTCAGCAGGAACAGGGCGCCCATGCAAATGCCGATGTTCACGATTTGCAGGATGCCGCCTTCGAAAGCGACGGCGTTGAAAGAAAAGAAGCCGAGCCAGGCCAGCCCGAGCTGCCAGCAGGTCGCGCACACCAGCAGCCTCTTGATGCGGCTTTGTGTCAGCGCCGTGAAGACGCCGCCGCACAAAACCAGCACGCCGAATACCTGCATGCCCTTTGCCAGGTCGAAGGCCGCGCCGGGAAAGAGCGGCAGGGCAAAGCGCGTGAGGGCGTAGGCGCCGAGCGGCAGCAACATCCCCACCGTGATCATCGCAATGGCAAGGGGGGCGCCCGGCGAAGGACGCGCGAGACGCAGGTAGAACAGCAGCGGCGCATAGTGCAGCAGGACGCCCAGTGAAAAGCCTGTCAGCAGCAGGTGCTGCGACCGCCACAGGCTGCCCCCGCCCCTCGGAACCAGGACGGAGAGCAGGCCGGAAAGGCCGCCGCCCGGCGCGTTCACCAGGTTGAAGTTCAGCAGGTCGAACTGCCCGTGGTAGATGTCCTGCACGGTCAGCAGCACGGCGAATAGCAGCAGCGCGCCAAGGGCCGCGGGGCCGAGCACACGCTTTTTCAAAAGCGCGCGCCAGGGCTTGCCGCATTGCTGGACGACAATGAACAGGGCGCAAAAGAGTGCGAACTGAAAGAACATGGTGAACATCAGCAGGTTGACCGAGCTGAAGATTGCAAAGGCGCAGCTTTCCAGCAGCAGCAGGGCGAACACGAAGGCCCGGCTGCGCCGGTGGAACAGGTTCATCAGCAGGACGATCGGCGTGATCCAGGCCGCCAGCGTGATGAAGAGCAGGCTGATGCCGTCCACACCGACGTAGAAGTGCAGACCGAGCGAAGCGATCCACGGCGCGTACGTCACAAACTGGTACGGGGATGCGGTTTCGGAGTCGAAGCCGAACCAGAGCGCGCCGCACAAAAGCACGCTGAACAGCGCGCCGCCGAGGCCGGCCCCGTACCAGGCGTTTTCGCTGAGCGAGGGGAGCAGGCGCTGCAGCGCCGCCAGCATCAGCGCGAGCGCCGCCGGCGTGAAGATCAGCCAGGTCAGCAGCAGCGGTGAGGCAGCCCCGCTCATGCCGCCAGCCACCCGGCCACGGCGAGTGCGCCGATCACGACCCAGAAGAACAGGCCGGTGGTGTCCTTGCGACCGCGCCGGGAACGGGCGCCGGCCGTCGGCAACGCCGCCCGCGAAAGCCAATCGAGGGCGGCGCTGACGGGCGCCGGCAGAAGGGCCCGTTGCCGGAGCGTTCGCCACGGGTGGGCGGCCACGTCCGTCGGCGAGGCGGCGCCCGAGTCAGGGCCAGTCCACGGGTAAAGCGCACGCCCGTAGTCCGCGAGGCCGGACGGCAGCCGCAGGAAGTGCAGGGCGGCGGGGAGCGGGCGCTTTGCCCAGGCAGGGAGCGCTGCGAGCGGAAGCGCTGCGAGGGCCGCGTCCGGCGCCAGGCGCAACCCGGCGATGCGCTGCAGCGGCTTGCCGAGGTACTGCGCCACGGCGCGCTCGGGTTCGAACTTCAGCAGGTGCAGTCGCAGCGCCATCACCAGGCCCAGCACGGCGATTACCGTGGTGAGCGCGGCCATGCCGATTTCGGGGGCGCTGACGAGGGCGTGTCCCGGCGCGCCCAGTACCGGCGTGAGGTAGTTGGCGAGGCTGTTGCTGTGCGCGGGCTCGACCGGAAAGGGGTTGAGCGATGCGCTGGGTCCGGCCAGCCCGGCTGCCGCGGCGGCTGCTGCGGCGGCGTACAGCGCGCCGAGCTGCGCGGCGCTGGGCGGCCGGGTACCGGCGTCGGCCGGGCTGTTCGGCGCCGGCGCCGCTTCCTCCTCCGGCGCGACATCGGCGTGAAAGATCCGCAGGTACAGGCGCCCCAGGTAGAAGGCGGTGATGCCCGTACTCAGCAGGGCCGAGCCGTACAGCCACAGGTAAGCGGGGTGCTGCTGCGCCTGGCTTACCTCGAAGAGAATTTTGTTGACGGCGTAGTAGGCGCTTAGCCAGGGGATGCTGGTGGAAGCCAGCACGCCGATCGCGAAGCACAGGTGAATGCGCGGCATGGCGCGCGCCAGCGCCGGGCGACCGGGCATAAGGCTCTGCCGGGCGCGCAGCACGCGGAACACGCTGCCGACGCTGAGGAAGAGCAGTGTCTGGCAGAATGCATGCGTGACCAGATAGAGCACGGCGCCCTGTGCGGCGCCCACGCCGACGCCGAGAAACATCAGGCCCAGTTGCGCCAGCGTGGAATAGCCGAGCATTTTGTGGGGCGTGCCTTGCAGGGTGGCAGCGACGGCGGCGACCAGAGCCGTCAGCGCGCCCAGCCAGGCCAGCAGGCCCAGCGCGGCCGGGGCCGCCTGGTACACAAAGGAAAACCTGCATAGCAGGTAGATGCCGGTGATGGCGGGCGCCAGGGCGTGCAGCAGGGCGATGGCGGGCAGGGTGGCGGCGCGCGCGCCGCGCCAGGCCAGCAGCGGCAACTGGATGCCCTTGGCGAAGGCGGCCGTCACAAAACAGAAGCCCACCAGCTCGCCGAGCGGCGCGTGCAGACCCGGAAAGAAAGCGACCGCTTTGTCTGCCAGGGCGGGGAAGTCCGCCGCCAGCTCGAAGAACACGATGGCGCCGAGACCCTGGTCCGCCAGCGCGGTCACCAGCAGGAACAGGCCCAGCAGAAAAGCGGCGTCGGCCAGCCGACCCAGCGCGCTGAGCCGGCTTACAAAAGCCGGCGCCGGGGCGCGCAGGTTCTGAAAACCGACCAGCAGGTAGGCGCACAGGCCGGCGCCCTGGAAACCGAGGAATGCCAGCAGCAGGTTGTCGCTCAGCACCAGCACCAGCAGCGAAGCGACCAGCAGGTTCAGGTAGGCGAAAAGCCGGGCGGGGTTTTCATCCCGGGAAAGGGCGCCTGCCGCGTACAGGTGAACGATGGAGGCCGTCAGCGTGATGACCAGCGCGATGGTGGAAGAGAGCGGGTCGAAGAGCAGGCCCATCGGCGCCGTGAAGTCGCCCGCGGAAATCCAGGTGAAAAACTTCTGGATGATGATGCGCTCCGTGGGCGGCAGCTCCAGCAGCCGAAGCAGCTCGACGAAGCAGATCAGGAAGGCCGCCGCCGGCGCGCCGCAGCCGAGACCTATCACGATGCTCCGGTGCGGCGCGCGACGCACCAGCAAGAGCAGGATGTAAGGCAGTGTCGCGAGCAGCGGCAACAGCAACGCCCAGTGCAGGCGTTCGCCCCCGGCGATCTCCGTCACTCGACCAGTTCCGCGTTGTCAATGTCGATCGAGGCGCGGTCTTTGAAGAAGGCGCCGACCAGGGCGCCGCCGACCCCGGCGAATAAAAAGGTGAAGCCCCAGGTTAGCCAGGCGAACAGCCTGCCCGCGTCGCTTTCGTGGACGCCGTCAAAGGCGACGAAGGCGGGGCCCGAAGCTGCCAGCATCAGCACCACCGAAAGCAGGATGGCGAAGAAGTTGTTGCAGGTGAGTACGCCGAAGGCGCCGATGGCGAGCAGCAGTGCAGACAGCAGGATGACGCTCTCGACGGCGATCACCGCGTCCGCCGCGCCGAAATCGTGAACGCGGAAGGCGAAGTTCAGGAATGCCGCCGCGAGCAAGGCGCCGACGAATACCTGGAAGCCGGGCGTGATTTTCGTTTTCCAGTTCTCGGGATACGCGGCGCGCAGCCGCAGCGCCAGCGGCATGGCCGGCGCCATCAGCAGGGCGCTCGCCAGCACCAGCAAGGCTGCCACCGGCGCCGCATCCTGCAGCACGCAGATGCCGGCCAGGGCCAGCAGGGTGGGCAGCAGGCAGCGCAGCGCGCGCGGCGCGTGGTCGCTGTACACGAGCACACCCGCCGCGCCGGCCGTCGCCACGGCGGCGAACAGGGTGAAGAAGAGCGCCCGCATGAGGCCAAGCCTAGCAATCGCACGGGGCCCTCTGCCCGCCCCGCGCCGCCCCGCGGCCCCGAATTGGGTTGCCTGCGTTTTTTGACAGGGCAGGCCGGACGGGATGCGGAACCGACACAGCAGGGCGTCAAAACGCAGCCCCGGGTTTCGCCGGGGTCGGCTGGGCGATTCGCGGTCGATACGGCCGGCCTCCGTAACGAAGCTACGGAGGGTCCGGCCTCCGTGGCGAAGCTACGCAGGCCCCGGCCTCCGTAACGAAGCTACGCAGGGCCCGGCCTCCGTGGCGAAGCGACGGAGGCGGCCACGGCTTTGGGTAAGTCAGGTACACTGCAGGGCCATGCCGACCCCCATCACCGTGCTCGGCGCCGGCAGTTTCGGCACCTGCCTGGCCGTGCAGGCTGCGGGCGACAACGATGTCACGATATGGGCGCGCGACCCGCAGACGGCCCTCGCCATCGAGGAAAAGCGCCGCAACCCCCGCTACCTGAACGACATCGAGCTGCCGGAGACGATCCGCGCCACCCATGACCTGGAGGAGGCGCTGGCGGGGCGCGAGCTGGTGATCTGCGCCATCCCCAGCCACGGGCTCCGCGATGTCATCCGCCGCGCCGCGCCCTTCATGGACCCGGAGGCGATCCTGGTTTCCACCGTCAAGGGCATCGAGGTGGAGAGCGGCATGCTGATGCACCAGGTGCTGGAAGATGTCCTGGACCCGGCCTTTCACCCGCGCCTGGTGGTGCTCTCCGGCCCTTCCTTTGCGCACGAGGTGGCGGAGCACAAACCCACGGCGGTGACGCTGGCCTGCCGACAGGAGAGTTACGCGGTGGCGGTACAGGACGTGCTGAGTCGTCCCTGGTTTCGCTGCTATACGCATCACGATGTGATAGGAGTCGAGGTCGGCGGCGCGCTCAAGAACGTGGTGGCGATTGCGGTGGGCATGTGCGACGGCGTGGGGATGGGCATGAATGCGCGCGCCGCGCTGATGACGCGGGGGCTGCGCGAAATCAGCCGCCTCGGCGAAGCGCTGGGCGCCGACCCGCTCACCTTCCTCGGTCTCTCCGGCATGGGCGACCTGCTGCTCACCTGTACCGGAGATCTGTCGCGCAACCGGAACTTCGGCATCGAACTGGGCCGCGGGCGCAGCGCGCGCGAGATCATCGCCGGCATGAGCCAGGTGGCGGAGGGGGTGCGCACCACCAGCGCGGCCTGTGCGCTGGCCACGCGGCTGGGCGTCGATATGCCCATCGCCTACGCCGTGCAATCGGTGCTCAGCGGGAAGAGCACGCCCTGGGAGGCGGGCGGCCGCCTGCTGGCCAGGCAGCTCAAGAGCGAAAGCGAATAGGCGACCGGGCGGCGGTCGGTCGGCTGGACGACCGCGCCGGGGCGCTGAAACGCAGCCGCCAGGCGTCAGGGATGGCTGAGCGGGTGTATCGGCAGGGCCGCCCCCGGACCGCCTGTCCGGGATGTGTCTGAACGAATACGGGGCAGGGGGCCTTGCGAAAATGAATGTCAATTTCATAAAATAGGGCCCATGCCCAAATCACTCCCCCTCGCAGAACTCAGGCAGGGCGCCTCGGCGCGCGTGCACAGCGTGAACCGGGACGGCGTCTTCGGGCGCCGCCTGCGGGACCTCGGCTTCCAGCAGGGGGCCAGGGTGGTTTGCAAGGCGCGTGCGCCGCTCGGCGACCCCCGGGTGTACGAAGTCGCGGGCGGCCGGATCTGTTTGCGCCGGGGCGAAGCGGCGGCGGTCCGGGTGCTGACGGATGAATGAAGCGGCGGCGCAGGTTACGCAACTCGGCCTGGTCGGAAGCCCCAACTCCGGCAAGACGACCCTGTTCAACGCGCTGACCGGCCTGCGCGCCCGGGTCGGCAACTACCCGGGCGTCACCGTCGAGCGCCGCGAAGGCGAAGCGCGCATAAAGGGCCGGCGGGTGCGCGTGGTGGATTTGCCGGGCGCCTACAGCCTCGACCCGATCAGCCCCGACGAAGCGGTGGTGGGCCGGGTGATTGCAGGCGAGATACCGGGTTTGCCCGCGCCGGACGGCGTGCTGATCACCGCCGACGCAAACACCCTGGAGCGCTCCTTCACCCTGCTCGCCCAGGTGCTGCACACGGGCCTGCCGGCCTGCCTGGTGGTCACCATGATGGACGAACTCAAGGCCCGGGGGGGCGCCCTCGACACGGCGCGCCTTTCCGATGCGCTCGGCATTCCGGTGGTGGGCGTGGTGGGGCACCGGGGCCGCGGCCTGGCCGCCTTGCGCGCGCTGCTTCCCGAACCCGCGCGCTGGACGCGCCCGCTCCTGCTGCCGCCGCGCGAGCCTTCAGCACGCCGCGCCTGGGCCCAGTCGGTGCTGGCGCGGCGTGCTGAAGGC
>CAZJXU010000065.1:0-1698 GCA_964550095.1 uncultured Spirochaetales bacterium
CGCCGACTGCGATGGAAGGCTGGCAGCGCGCCGGCACGTCCGGGTCGCCCGCGCGCGCGCGCCGGGAATTGTCTCCGCCGCAGTTCCATTGCGGCAGCCCGCCGCCCGCAGCGGAGCCGAGCACTTGTACCTTCATGCTGCGGTTTTTTCGATGCTGAGCGCCACGGTTTCGCCGGCCAGCTCCGCCTCGATGCGCTCGCCCGGACCGAGCCCGGCGCTTTCCAGCCGGGTCGCCAGGGTGTGCTCCTTGACGTAGTCCTGGAAGGCATCGACAGCGTCCCGGTACGCGCTCGGCAGTTCCATGCCGAGATGAATGCGGTCCGCCACGTGCAGCCCGGCTTCCCGCCGCGCCTGCTGCACCATGCGCACCACGTCGCGCGCCAGCCCTTCTTGCACCAGCGCGTCGTCCATCGTGAAGTCCAGTACCGCGATCAGCTCGCCCGAGGGCAGCGCCTTGCAGGCCTGTCCCGCCCGGGCTTCGAAGCGGAATTCGAACTCGCCGGCTTCGAGGGTCTGGTCCGCAACGCGCACGCGCCCCGCATCGTCCTTCGTCCACTCGCCCGCGTTCGCAGCAGCCAGCACTGCCTTCATGTCGGGTCCCAGCCGGGGGCCCAGCACGCGTGCGTTCAGCTTCAACCGGGGCACGGCGAAGTCGTCGATCTTTTCTTCGAGCGCCACGTTTTTGACGTTCACTTCGTCCTGGATCACTTCCCGGTAGGGCGCCAGGCGCGCGGCCCCGGGCCCGGCGATGGTCAGGCTTTTCAGCGGCTGCCGCACTCGAACCTTCTCGCTGCGGCGCATGGAGAGCGCGGTGCTGCACGCGGCCCGCACCGTGTCCATGTCTTTCACGAGTTCGTCGTCGCCCGGCAGGCTCTCCGGGTCGGGCCAGCTCGCAAGATGCACGCTGCCCGCTTCTTCCGGCGCGGCGGTTTGCCCGTCCGCCCCCCCGGCTTCCCGGCCATGCACCAGGCCCTGGTAAATCTCGTCGGTGACGAAGGGCGCCAGGGGGCTCGCCACTTCGCACAGCACGCGCAGCGCAGTGCCCAAAGTGTCGTAGGCCGCCTGCTTGTCTGCATCCTTTTCGTGCTTCCAGAAGCGCGCCCGGCTGCGGCGGATATACCAGTTGTTCAGCGTGTCCAGGTAACTCTCCACCGCGCGGCAGGCGCCGGATACGTGGTAAGAGTCCATGTCGGCGCCGACGCGCACGACAAGCTCCCGCGTTTTCGCCAGCAGGTAGCGGTCGAGAACGGCCGGGTCTTGCGCCGCTTTCAGCGACGCGCCCGAGGTGTCCGCCTGCACGCCGTCGCTGTTGGCGTAGAGCGAAAAGAAGTGCCAGGCGTTCCAGATCGGGGCAAGCGTGCTGCGCAGCGCGCCCGCGATGGCTTTCCCGTCCTTGTCGATGCGCAGCTCGGCGCCGGAGAGAACCGGCGAAGACACCAGGTGCCAGCGCAGCGCATCGGAGCCCAGCGCATCGAAAATCGTCTCGGGCTCGGGGTAGTTGCGCAGGCGCTTGGAGAGCTTTTGCCCGTCGCCGGCCAGCAGCACGCCGTGGCACATACAGTTCTTGAAGGGAGGGCGGTCGAAGAGTGCGGTTCCCAGCACGAACATGGTGTAGAACCAGCCCCGGGTTTGCGCGGCGTATTCGACGATGAAGTCCGCCGGGAAGTGATTCTCGAACCATTCCTTGTTTTCGAAGGG
>CAZJXU010000066.1:0-3232 GCA_964550095.1 uncultured Spirochaetales bacterium
AGGTCCGCGCCCGTCGCCAGGCCCGCGTCCGCCGCCAGATCCGCGCCCGCCGTCAGGTCCGCGCCCGCCGACAGGTCCGCACTTGCCCCCTCGCCCTGCTGCTTCGCTTTGCTCATTGACGCGTCTCTCCCTGTGAGCGCCCCCTGTCTGGCATGGGGCGTGCGCTCCGTGTTTGCGTTTGGCGGCCCGCCGCGGCTGGCGGCCCGCGCAGCCGGCGCGGCGTGCGCGCCCGGACCCTTACCAGGTGGGAACGAAGCCCTCGTCTTCGATGTTGAGGGTGCGCGTGTTGCCGCTTTCGATGTCGCGCACGTACAGGCGCGGCCCGCTCTCGCTGCTTTCGCCGAAACCGAGGAAGAGGACGTAGCGCCCGTCGGCGGAGACCGTCGGAGAGAGTTCCTGGTATGAGCTTTTGCCGATGTTGCGCGGCCCGGTTCCGTCCGGGTGCATGCGGAAAATCTTGAGCCCGGAGCGGGTGCGCGCGCTGTAGATGACCCACTTGCCGTCCGGCGTAAAGACCGGAGAGTTGCCTCGGCGGATGCGGCGCGGCGCATCCGATTTGGCCGGGTCGATGCGGAACAGGTTGTCTATCCCCTGCAGGTCCCGGCCTTCAAACACCAGCACCTTGCCGTCCGGCGACCAGGCGGGCTCCATGTCCAGGGGGCCGTCGCTATGCCGCTTGGCATCGGCGCCTGCCCTGCCCATGCTCCAGATCTGCAAGCCGCCCACCACCCGCTCGCCTTTCAGCGAAAGGGGCGAAACCCGCACCGCGGCGATGCGACCGCCCGGCCCGTAAACGGCATCGATGTGGGGCGGGCCGAATGTCATCTGCCGCACCTCGCCGCTTTCCCTGTTCCACTCGAACACCTGCGTTTTGCGGCCGCGCCGGGCGGAAGCAAAGAGCAGACGCGTGCGCGCCGCATTCCAGGCGAGAGGCCGCTCGTCCGCCAGCGCAAACTCCACGCGCTCCGTCTCGCGTTCGTTCGGGTCCAGAAACACCATGCGTCCGAAGCGGGCGCCGCGCGCGCGTATTTCCAGGGTCCAATCGACAAGTTCCCGGGCGCGCTCCAGCGGATCGCGCAGCGGCAGGTTCGAACGCTTTTCCGCGCGCGCTTCGTTGTCGCGGCGGATGTACTCCTCCAGGCGCTTGGTGTCGCGCTCTTCGCGCACCACCAGCGCGACCGGGTGCGCGGGCAGGTCGTCGTAGGAAAAGCGCGAGGGCGCGCAGGCGGGCGCCGTGCACAGCAGCAGCAACAGCAGCAGCGCGGCGCCCGGCGCAGCGGCGCGGCGAAGGAGCGCTTGCATGCGATGGAGGAACGCCCGCGGACGGCGCCGGCGGCGCATCACGACCTTCGCCGGGCCGGCAACATTCGGCAGGCTCGCCATCACGGGGCCTGCGTTCGTCTTCACGTTCTTCACGGGGCAGGCTCTTTGGCGTCGGCAGCGTCAGTCGCGTCCGCCGCTTCGGGAGTTTCGGGCGCCTCGGGAGTTTCCGCCTCCAGCAGGCGGCCCACGAAGGCGTCTTGCGTACCTTGCGCGCTGCGCAGGAAGACCGCGCTCCCCTGCACCCGGTGTTCCATTACCGAAATGACGATGTGGCAGGCCTCGGGAAAGGGAAAAACCGGGTTCAGCGCATACTCCTGGTCGAGCCTGGAGAAGTACAGCCCGGCATCGGCGTGCGAGTGATACACCGCGCTCACCAGCAGGCCCCGTTCCTCCGCCTGTGTCTGCACCTCCAGGTAGTCGCTCTCGTTCATGTGAAAAGCCTCGGTGGCGTCGCGGGGATAGCGTTCCGGGTCCTGCTGGTGCAGCCTCGTCATCTCGTTGCGGCAGCGGTGCACACTTTCGAAGCGGCGCGGCCCCGGGCCGAGCACCAGGCCGCAGCACTCGTAGGGGTGCTCTTCCCGGGCGTGCTCCTTCATCTCGTTCAGGAGTCGGACCGGCATGGTCAGGGGATCGAGGTTCCGATCCACTTCGATTCGTTCATCCATGTTCGCCTGCCTCGTGAATGCGTTTCGCCTGCCGCCCGCAGCGTTTATGTTGACCGGGCGTTGACTGGGCGGCGGCGCCTTCGTCCTCGGCGCCACCCTGCGACTGGACCCTGCGCGCCGCGCACAGCTTCGCCGGCGCCTTCATCCTCGTCGCCGAAGTTCCGGCACGCCGCGCACCGCTTCGCTGGCGCCTTGCTCGCCCTGCCTCACCCCGACTCGCGCGGCGTCAGCAGCGGCACAGCCTCTGCCGTATATGCTAAACAAAAGCTCGCCAACGCGCACCCCGCACGGGGCGCGGCGGCCTCCGCTCGGCTAGGCTGAACGCCATGTCTGCAGTGGGCATCATTCCGGCGCGCTTTGCTTCCAGCCGCTTTCCCGGCAAACCCCTTGCTGAAATCGCGGGCGCGCCGATGCTGCAACACGTGGCAGAGGGCGCGCGCACGGCCCGGCGCCTGCGCGAGGTGCTGGTTGCAACCGATGACCAGCGCATCGCGGCGCTGTGCGAGCGCATCGACCTGCGCTGCGTACTCACCCGGGCGGACCACGCCAGCGGCAGCGACCGGCTGGCGGAGGCGGCCGCCGGGCTGGACGACGAAATCGTGGTGAACATCCAGGGGGACGAGCCGCTTATCGAGGGCTTCGTGATCGACGCGGTGGTGGAAGCCCTGGAAGACGCGGGGCAGGAAGCATCGATGGCCACCGCCGTTCACGCGGCGCCGGATGCAGTGCTCACCGACCCGGACCGGGTGAAGGTGGTCTGCGATACGCAGGGCAACGCCCTGTACTTTTCGCGCGCGCCTATTCCTTTTCGGCGCGCGGAGCGCTCGGCTTTCCAGCGTACGGGGCGAACGGAGCGCACGGAAAACGCGCCGCCGGTTTTTCAGCACGTGGGTTTGTATGCCTACCGACGGGAGTTTCTGCTGCGCTACACGAAGCTTCCGCCCACGCCCCTGGAGCAAAGCGAAGCGCTGGAGCAACTGCGCGCGCTGGAGCACGGCTTTCGCATCCGCTGCGCCGTGATCGAAAACTGGGAAAGCCTGTCTGTGGATCGTCCCGAGGACATCGCCCCGGTGGAAGCGGCGCTGGCGAAGCGCGCTGCGCGGGGCGCCTCGTAAAGCCGGACGGAACCGCCAAGCCCCGGAAAAACCCGCTGGAGCGAAGGGTTTGACAAGGGCGCCCGGCTTCGCTTTACTTTCGTTTATGCGTAAACGATCGGGCGCATTCAGAGCGGGCGGCGCACTCCG
>CAZJXU010000067.1:0-22910 GCA_964550095.1 uncultured Spirochaetales bacterium
CGCAGCCGCGAGGCCGAGGCCTTCGTGCGCGCGTTCGCGGGCGACGACGGTTACACCATCGACGAGAGCGCGGAGCTGATCATCGACGTCGAGGAGCGCGGCCACCCCGAAGACCCAAAGGCGCGGGAGGCGCTGCTGCGCACCCTGGTGCACTTCCAGGTTTCCAACTACCACCACGGCGGCGATCTCGAACTCGCCGAGGCGCGCAGGCGCGTGATCCGTCGCTACGAGCTGCGCACCAAGCACACGGAGGAAATGACCGACGAGGACATCTACGCGATTTTCCTGGGCAGCTTTGCGAACTCACTCGACCCACACACCGAGTTTTATTCCGCCAGGGACTACGAGGATTTCCGGATACGCATCGAGCTTTCTCTGGAAGGCATCGGCGTCGTGCTCAGTCAGGAAGACGGCTTCAGCGTGGTGGAGCGGGTGGTGCCCGGCGGCGCCACGGACCGCGCGGATGCGCTGGAGCCCGACGACCGCATCATCTCGGTCGCACAGGAGGGAGGGGATCCGGTTGACATCATCGACATGTCGCTGCGCGACGTGGTGCGGCTGATCCGCGGCAAGAAGGGCACGCGCGTGCACCTGGGCGTGCTGCGGGGCAAGCAGGAACGTCTGAACGTGGTGATCACGCGCGACAAGATCGACCTCGCCGAGCAGGCGGCCCGCCTGCACATCGAAGAGGTGGAAACGGAAGGGCGCACCCTGAAGCTGGGCATGATCGAGTTGCCTTCCTTTTACGGGGGCACGAGCCGGGATGTGAGCCGCCTCGGCAGCGACGATGTTCTGCGCCTTCTGGAAGAGGCGAAGCTGGCGGGGGTGGAAGGCATCCTGCTCGACCTCAGCCGCAACGGCGGGGGCCTTTTGGACGACGCGGTGCGCATCAGCGGCTTCTTCATCGACCGGGGCGCGGTGGTGGCGGTGCGCACGGGCAACCGGGGCGAGCTGCACCCGGACCCGGAGCACGGGACTGTGTATGGCGGGCCGCTGGTCATCCTCACTTCACGTCTTTCGGCTTCCGCTTCGGAAATTTTGGCCGGCGCCATGAAGGACTACCGGCGCGCGGTGATCGTGGGCGACGACCACACCTTCGGCAAGGGAACCGTCCAGAACCTGCGGGAACTCGCGCGCGCGGAGCTGGGCGCCCTGAAGGTCACCTCTGCGATCTTCTACCGGCCGGATGGCCGCTCCACGCAGCTCGCCGGCGTGGATTCGGACGTGGTGCTGCCCTCGCTGTGGGCGCGCCCGCGCATCGGAGAAGGGGTGCACGAAAACGCGCTGCCGGAGAGCACCATCGACAGCGTGATGGGCCACGTGAAAGGCGCGGAACGGGGAGACTGGCGCCGCATCGACGCGGAACTGATCGCGGCGCTGCGCGAGCGCAGCGCCGTGCGCGTGGACGAAAGCGAGGGCTTCGCCGAGCTGCGTGAAATCATTGCGGAGCGCGAACAGGACGACGGCATCTTGCGCCTCGCCGACATCAACTCGGAGCGGCAGGGGCCGGGCGAGCCGGGCGAGTCGGAAGGGCCAGACGAAGCGGGCGATGATGCAGACGGGGCTGCGGGCGAAGCAGAAGAAGACGCGGCAGCCGGAGACGCAGCGGCGACGACGCAGGATGAAATGCCGCAGCAGGCCGGAGGCGCGCCCGAACAGGATGTCGCCGCCGCCGGAGCGCCGGGTGGAAGCGGCGGCAGCGGCGCCGGAGCGGTGGATCTTTCGGGCGAGGCCGCGGCGCCCGCCGCCGAGCGCGAAGAGGACGAGGAAGAGCCCAGCCTGAGGCAGCGCGAGGCGCTGCAGATTCTGGCCGACCTCGTGCTGCTCAGCGGCTGACCATGCATGGCGCGGCGGGAAAGGCCCTGGCCTGGCTGGTCGGCCTGTTGCTCTTTGCCGGCGCGATCACTTACGGCTTCAGCCAGCAGGCGCAAACGCGCTGCGAGGCCTGCATCGTCTTCGAAGGCCGGCGCGAATGCGGCGCCGCGCACGCGGCGGACCGGCAGCAGGCGCTGGCCGCCATCCAGAACAACATCTGCGGCACCATCGCGGGCTCGATGACCCGGGAACTCGCCTGCCGGCGGGAAGGGCTGCAGGAAATCGCCTGCCGCTGACGACGCTGACGAAAGCGCTGCGGCGCCGAAGGCAGGGCTTTCCCCCTTGCCGCTGCCGACCGGGCAGCATGGCATCCGGGCAGCAGGCAGCAGGGCGCGGCCCGGCAAATGGCCGGGGCGGGCGCCCTGCGCTAAATTCATCTTCACACCAAAAAGGAAGACCCCTTGGAACTCACATCGGAACTCCGGGAACAGATCGAAGGGCTGATCAAAGCCGAGCGCGTGGTGCTCTTCATGAAGGGACGCCGAGGCGCGCCGCAGTGCGGGTTTTCCGCCACCGTGTGCAGGATTCTCGACGGCGCCCTGCCCCACTACGAGACGGTGAACGTGCTGGAAGACGCGGCGCTGCGAGAAGGCATCAAGGTCTATTCCGACTGGCCCACCGTTCCCCAGCTTTACGTGAAGGGGGAGTTCGTGGGCGGCTGCGACATCGTGCAGCAGATGTCCGCCGACGGCTCGCTGTACGAGCTGCTCGAGGTACAGCAGGCTGCACCCGGCGAGGCAGCCCCGGCGCTGCAGGTAACGCCTGCTGCAGCCGCCCTGCTGCAACGGGCTTTGGCCGAACAGCCCGAAGGCCAGGCGCTGCACCTGCGCATCGATGCGCGCATGCAGCACGAGCTGCACTTCGGCCCGGCTGAGCCGGGCGAACACGTGGTCGAAAGCGAAGGCGTCACCCTGCACCTGGACCCGCTCTCCGCTTCGCGCGCGGAAGGGGTCCAAATCGACGCGAGCGAAAGCGAAGGCCGGGCCGTGTTCCGCATCAGCAACCCGGGCGCGAACCCGGGCGAGGCGCCGGGCGAGGTGCGTTCGCTGACGCCCGCGGAGTTGCAAAGCCGGCTGAATTCGGACACGCCCCCGGCGCTGTACGACGTGCGCACGCCCGAGGAGCGCTCCATTGCGCACATCGAGGGCGCGCGCCTGCTGGACGCGGAAGCTGCAGCCGCGCTGGAGCAGGCGGACCGCGAGACGCCCCTGGTGTTTCACTGCCACCACGGCGGGCGCAGCCTGGCCGCCGCCGAGCACTTCGCGCAGCTTGGCTTTCGCAACGTGTGGAACCTCACCGGGGGCATCGACGCCTGGTCCCGCGAGGTCGATCCGAAGGTGCCGCGCTACGACGGAAGCAAAGCCTGATGCCGCTGCAGATCATGAGCGAGCCGCCGCCGGAGCCCGGCGAGCTGGCCGAGACCATGCGCGGGAAAATCGAAGCCGCGCTGCCCGGCGCCGATGTGCGGGTGCAGGCGATCAGCCCCGGGCACTTCGAGGTGGAGGTTTTCGCCGAGCAGTTCCAGGGGCTTTCGCTGCTGAAGCAGCAGCAAAGGGTTTATGCGGCAATCGCGC
Organism: uncultured Spirochaetales bacterium; assembly: GCA_964550095.1. Classification (GTDB taxonomy): domain Bacteria; phylum Myxococcota_A; class UBA9160; order UBA9160; family UBA6930; genus JAHRAN01. The sequence goes on from CAZJXU010000067.1 coordinate 3,450, forward strand.
CGATGCTCTCGGGCGATGCGGCGCCGGTGCACGCCATCGACCGCATGGTCACGCGCGCACGCTGAGAGCCCGCCGCCGTGAACAACGCACACGCAAAGCAGGAAGCGGGCCCGGCGCAGGCGCAGGCCGCCACGCAGCCGGCCCGCGGGGTTGTGGCGCCGGCAGCGCCGGGCGAGTTCGCGCCGCTTGAGATCGGCCCGCTTTTGGTTGATCCGCCCGTGGTGCTGGCGCCCATGGCCGGCGTCACCAACGCGCCCTTCCGCACGCTGTGCCGGAGCTTCGGCGCCGGCCTGTACGTCAGCGAGATGATCACGGCGCGCGCACTGGTGGAAGGCAATCGCAAAAGCTGGAAGCTGGCGGGCTTTGCGCCGGGGGAAAACCCGCGCAGCCTGCAGCTCTACGGCGTCGATCCGAAGTACACCGGGGAGGCCGTGGCCCGCCTGGTCGGCGAGGCGCACATCGACCACCTGGATTTGAACTTCGGCTGCCCGGTGCGCAAGGTGACGCGCCGGGGCGGCGGCGCGGCCATACCGCTGAAGCCCCGGCTGCTGGCGGCCATCGTGCGCGCGGCCGTTGCGAACGCGGGCGCCGTGCCGGTCACCATCAAGTTTCGCACCGGCATCGACGAAGCCCATCCTACGTACCGGGACGCCGGCCGCATCGCCGAAGAGGAAGGCTGCGCGGCGGTGGCCATGCACGCGCGCAGCGCCGCGCAGCTTTACGACGGCGCCGCGGACTGGGACGCCATTGCGGATCTCAAGACGCGCGTGCGCAGCATCCCGGTGCTGGGCAACGGCGACATCTGGGAAGCAGGGGACGCGCTCTGCATGATGCGCGAAACCGGCTGCGACGGCGTGGTGGTGGGCCGGGGGTGTCTGGGCAGGCCCTGGCTGTTCCGGGAACTCGCCGATGTTTTCGCGGGCCGCACGCCCGCGGCGCCGCCCCGCTTCGGAGAAGTGGCGCGGGTGATGCTGGAGCACGCGGCCGGGCTGGTCGACTTTTTCGGCGAAGCGCCCGCATTGCGCGCCTTTCGCAAGCACGCGGCCTGGTACACCAAGGGCTTTCCCGGCAGTGCGGAGTTTCGCAGCGATCTTTCCCGGGTGACGCGCCTGGACACGCTGCGCGGCCTTCTGGAAACGCTCGACCCGCGGACGCCCTTTCCCGCGGCGGCCTTGCGTGCGCCCCGGGGCAAGCGGTCGGGCAGGCAGAAGGTGGCGCTGCCCGAGGGCTACCTGCTGCAGCGCACGGACGATACGCCTCCGGAGGCCGGGGCAGAGATTCTGGTTTCCGGCGGCTGAAACGCACACACGCCGCGGCCTGCATGGCCGCGCTTTTCAGCGCGCGGCGGGGTTGTCGTCGGTGACTTCGACCGCGGCAGATTCATCTGCGCCCGCGGTTTCGTTGTCATCGGCAGCGACACTTCCGCTTTGATCGGCGCTTCACGGCGACGCCTGTAGTGCTTCGGCGGCTTCGCTGTCGGTGTCGGTGGCTTCGTTTCCGTCGGTGGGGGCGGCGGCTTTATCTGTGTCAACGGCCGCGTCTGTATCGTCGGCCTCGGCGGCCATCGCGGCCCCAGCTTCGGTCGTCTGCCGCCTTTGCCGAAGACGCTGCAGGAAGGCGCTCGCCACCTTGCGGGGGCTTAGCTTCTTGTCGTCCACGGCGAAGTTCATGCCCTGCATCTCCCGCGCGTCGATGGCGCCCTCGAACTGCTCGCCCAGCGCTTCCAGCAACTTGGGGTCGGCTTCCGCGAGGCCGGGCGAGGCCAGCAGGATGGTGTCGTAGGGGGGGATGACGCCGAGATCGTCCTCGATCACCCGAAGGTCGAGCGATGCGATGCGACCGTCGGTGGAATAGGCGCTGATGATGTCCACCTCGCCCGCGGCCACGGCCTGGTACATGAGAGCCGGGTCGAAGCGGCGCGCTTCCCTGAAGGCGAAGCCGTAGCGCGTCCTGACCTTGTCCCACTCGGCGCGGTCGAAGAAGGTGTAGTCGGAGCCGATGCTGAGCTGCGGCGAAAGCGGGGCCACCTCAGTGAGGCGGCTTATGCCCAGGCTCTCCGCGTGGGCTTCGCGCATCGCCATGGCGTAGGTGTTTTCAAAACCGAAGGACGCAGGCACCCGGATGCCGTGCTCCTCCCGCAGCCAGGCGCGTATGCCCTCCATCACCTGTTCGCGGCGTTCGGGAAGCTCGGGGCGGCGCATGATTTCCGCCCATATCGTCCCCGAGTAATCGATGGATATGTCGATCTCGTTATTCACCAGCCCGTCGAAGATGATGTTGGTGCCCAGCGACTGCAGAATTTCCACCGGGCGCCCGGTGCGCGCCGTCACCCACTGGCCGACCACTTCGGCCAGGATGAACTGCTCGGTGAAGCCCTTGGCGCCTATCACCAGCGGGGGTTCGCCTTCCTTCTCCCAGAAGCGCGCGCCAAAACTCAGCACGGCCAGCATCAGCAGCATGACCAGCGCAATGATCACCGGCGCGCGGCGCCTGCGGTACAGGCCGAACTCGATGAAGCGGATGCACTGGTCGAGAAGCATCGCCAACGCCGCGGCGGAAATGCAACCCAGCGCAATCGAAACGTCGTTGCGCGTCTGCAGGCCGCTGAAGATGAAGTTGCCGAGGCTGGTGGCGCCCACCGGCGTGGAGAGCGTGGCGGTGCCCACCACCCACACCGCCCCGGTGCGCACCCCGGCCACGATCACGGGCAGCGCCAGCGGCAGCTCGACCCGGAACAACTGCTGCATGGGCGTCATGCCCACGCCGCGCGCCGCTTCGATCATCACCCTGTCGATGCCGCGAATGCCGGTCACCGTGTTGCGCAAAATCGGCAACATGCTGTACAGGGTCAGCGCAATCACGGCGGGCAGGTAACCGATGCTCTGAATTTCAATGCCGATGCGCGAGAGGAAGGCACCCAGCAAGGCGAGCAGGGGCACCATGCCAGCCAGCAGCGCCAGGCCGGGGATGGTTTGAATGACGCCCACCACGCCGAGCAGCGGCCCTTCCAGAGCGCGGCGCCGGGTAACGAGGATGCCGAGCGGAATGGAAATGCCGGCGCCGAGCAGGAGCGCCGCCAGGGAGAGCTGCAGGTGCGCGAGCAGGTAGCCGGGCAGGAGCGCCAGTTGCTCGCTCATGCCGCGCCTTCTTGCAAGCGCACCAGCGCTTCGTACTGGCGACGCGGCACGGCCAGCATGTCCGCCACCTCTTCGCCTGCGGGCTCGGACAAAAGCTGCTCCGGGCTGCCCACCTGCAGCACGCGGCCCGCCTGCATCACCAGGATGCGATCCGCCAGCAGCAGCGCTTCGTTCATGTCGTGCGAAACAAAGAGTACGGTCAGGTCAAGTGCGCGACGGATTTCGATGAAGGCCTGTTGCAGGCGGTCCCGGGTCAGGGGGTCCAGCGCGCCAAAGGGTTCGTCGAGCAGCAGCATTTCCGGCTCGGCGGCCAGGGCCCGCGCCAGGCCGACGCGCTGCTGCTCTCCGCCGGAGAGTTGCGAGGGTCGGCGCGCCCGGTACGCTGCGGGTTCGAGTTCCACGAGTTCCAGAAGCTCGTCAACGCGGCGCGCGACCTTGGCGGCGGGCGTGCCCAGCAGTTCTGGAGTCAGCCCGATGTTGCCCGCCACGTCGAGATGCGGAAAGAGCCCGATCTGCTGAAAGGCGTAGCCTATCCGGCGGCGCAGCTCGTGCGGCGGCGCATCGCGGGTGTCATGGCCCGACAGCAGCACCCGGCCTGCGCTTGGCTCCACCAGGCGGTTGACCATCTTCAGGGTGGTGGTTTTGCCGCTGCCGGAGCCGCCGACCAGGAACACGCATTCGCCCTGCGCAACTTCCAGGGAGAGGGAATCCACCGCGCGGGTCTGGCCGTAGCGTTTTGTGAGCCCTTCCATCACAATCATGGGCGGCGAGGTTAACCCATCCCGATGAAGTTCGCCGGAGTCATCTACGCCCTGGTCGCCTACAGCGCGTGGGGCATCATGCCCATCTACTGGAAGCAACTGGGCGCCGTGCCTTCCGAAGACGTGCTGGCGCACCGTTTTTTGTGGGCGAGCGTGTTTTGCGCGCTGCTGCTCACCGGGCTGCGACGCTGGCCCGATGTCGGCGCTTCCCTGCGGCGCGGGCGCGAGCCCCGGGCGCTGTTCGGCGGCGCCCTGTTGCTGGCGGCCAACTGGCTGATTTTCCTGTTCGCCGTGAACAGCAACCAACTGGTGGCGGTCAGCTTCGGCTACTACCTGAACCCGCTGCTCACGGTACTGCTCGCCGCCCTGTTGCTGCACGAGCGACTCGGGCGTTTGCAACTGATTGCACTCGCGATCGCCGCAGTGGGCGTGCTGGCGCTGGTGATCGAGCACGGCGCGCTGCCCTGGATCAGCCTCTCGCTGGCGCTGACCTTCGGCCTGTACAGCCTCGCGCACAAGTTCACACGGGCAAGGCCGGTGCCCAGGCTGTGGATGGAGGCGACCTCGCTGGTCCCCTTCAGCCTGCTGTTCCTTTCGGCCTTTTCCGAAACGCCCTTCGGACCGGTGGACGAAACCATGCCGCTGAAGACCCGGCTGCTGCTGCTCGGCGCGGGCCCTGCAACCGCCTTGCCGATGCTCTGCTTCGCCGCCGCCGCCCGGCGCCTCTCGCTTTCGGCTCTCGGCATCTGCCAGTACTTCACCCCCACCCTGATCATGCTGGTGGCGGTGTTCATCTACGACGAGCCGCTGGGCGGCGTGCAGCTCTTTGCCTTTTCCTGCACCTGGGTCGCGCTGGCGCTGTTCAGCGCGGGCGCGCTGTGGGCGGAACGCAAGCTGCGCCTCGCCCACTCCGGCGAAGTTTCGCTACGCTAAGCGACATGACGTTGACATCGGTTCTCTTCGACCTCGGGGGCGTCGTCCTCGATTCTCCCCTGCACGTCATTGCCGCTTACGAAAAGGAACACGGCATCCCGGAGGGCTTCGTTAACCGCGTCGTGTCCGGCGGCGGCCCCGAGGGCGCGTGGTCCCGCCTGGAAAGGGGGGAACTCGCCATGCCCGCGTTCCGGCGCACCTTCGAAGCGGAATGCGCCGATGCGGGGCAGGCGATTGACGCGGGCCTGTTGATGGCGCGCATTTCGGAATGCGGGCCCAGGCCGCGCATGCTGGAGGCCGTGCGGCGCCTGCGCGATGCAGGCTTCCGGGTGGGCGCGCTCACCAACAACTGGACCCAGGAAGACGGTCGGCAACTAAACAGGGCGCTCGACACGCACTTCGACGCCTTCATCGAATCCGCTGCCGTGGGGATGCGCAAGCCCGACCCGCGCATCTACCTGCACGCCTGCGAGGCGCTGGGCGCCACGCCCGAAGAAACCGTCTTTCTCGATGACATCGGCCGCAACTTGAAGGCCGCGCGCGAACTCGGCATGCTGACCATCAAGGTAGTGGATGAAGACCGCGCGCTTTCCGAACTCGGCGCCGCCGTCGGCATCCCGCTTTCGTAAACGCTTTAGGCAGCGCGCCCCACTCTCCAGGCGCCCGCTCGACAATCATCGGCGAGGAGCAAACGCACGCGCCGCGGCAAGGAGCCCCCCATGCAAGCGCGCCGTCGCACGCGCGGCGAAATCAAGCGGCTGGGCGCGCTGGCCTGGCCGATCGCGCTGACCCAGGCCGCCACCATGATGCTGGGCTTCGTGGACCTTCTAATGGTAGGCCGCCTGGGCGGCGAAGCACTGGCCGCCGTGGGCCTTGCCAACCCGTGCATCTTCGGCGCCCTGCTCTTTGCCGCCGGCATGATCTTCGGCATCGACCCGCTGGTCACCCAGGCCCACGGCGCCGGGCACGGCGAACGCGCGGCGCGCGCCTTTCAACGCGGCGTGCTCCTGGCCCTGGCGCTGTCACCTCCGGTGATGATCTTCTGGCTGTTCAGCGAAGAGCTGCTGCTGGCCATCGGGCTCGAGCCGGCGCTGGCCGCCGCCGCCGAGCGCTACATCATTGTGCAGTTGCCGAGCGTGCCCTTCTTTTTGTGCAGCGGGGCGCTGCGCCAGTACCTGCAGGGACGGGAGATCATCCGCCCGGCGATGGTGGTGGTGCTGATCGACAACCTGCTGAACGCATTCTTCAACTGGGTGCTGATTTTCGGAAACCTGGGCTTTCCGGCGCTCGGCATCGTGGGCGCCGGCCTGGCGACCTGCCTGACCCGGATCTGCTCGCTGCTGCTTCTGGTGGGCGTCGTGCGCGGCTTTCGTCTGCACGAAGGCGCCTGGACTCCCTGGCGCTGGAACCTGCTGCGCCTGTCGGAATTCCGCCTGCTGCTCGCCATCGGCATCCCCAGCTCGGTGCAAATCGCCCTGGAGATGTGGGCCTTCAACATCTCCAACTGGGTGGCCGGCCTGCTGGGCGCGGGCGCCATCGCCGGACACGTGATCGTGCTGCATCTTGCCAGCTTCTCCTTCATGTTCGTGCTCGGCATCTCGCAAGCCACCATGGTGCGCGTCGGCAACCTGATCGGCGCCGGGCGCGGGCGCAGCGCCGAGCGCGCCGCCTGGATCGGCATCGCCATGGGGGCAGGCGTGATGGCGCTGTTCGGCCTGGTGTTCCTGATCGGGCGAAGCAGCATCCCCTGGATCTACACCTCGGACGAAGCGGTGGTGGCGGTCGCCGTCACCATCATGCCGCTGGCCGCCGCCTTCCAGATCTTCGACGGCATGCAGAACGTCTGTTGCGGCGTATTGCGCGGCATGGGTCGGCCCCTGCCCGCGGCCCTCGCCAACCTGGTCGGTTACTGGATGATTGCGCTGCCGCTCGGCGCCTGGCTCGCCTTCCGCAGCGAACTCGGGCTGGTGGGGCTGTGGCTGGGGCTCGCGATCGGCCTGGTCGTGGTGGCGCTGGCGCTGCTGATCTTCCTTTTGCGGCGCGGCCCCGCGAGCGTTGCCGCTCTGGAGAGCCGCCCCGGTGCGACGCAGGCCGGCTGAGCGTCCTGCATCGAAAATCGGTGGCTGCACCTGCGACCACGACTTGTGACAGGGCAAACTTTTGATAAAGCGCGCACGCTCGGTTATGGTTCCGCCATGCAAGACGCTATTCGACTCTCTCAAGACGGCCCGGTCCTGTTGGCGCATCTCGACGACGGAAAGGCCAACGCCCTCAGTTCCGAACGCATCCAGGCGCTGGAGGACGCGCTGGCGCGCGCCGAAAAAGAGGCTGGGGCGCTGCTGATCCTGGGCCGACCGGGCTGCTTTTCGGCCGGCTTTGACCTGAAAGAAATTTCGAAGTCCCCGGAATCCGCGACCCGGCTGGTTGCCAGGGGCGCCTTGCTGCTGGCCCGCATCCTGGAGAGCCCGCTCCCCGTGGTTGCAGGCTGCAGCGGCCACGCCCTCGCCATGGGCGCCCTGTTGCTGATGGCGGCCGACTCGCGCATCGGCGCGGCGGGGGCCTTCAAACTGGGCCTGAACGAGGTGGCGATTCGCATGGTGCTGCCGGAGTTCGCGGTGCAACTCGCCCGGGAGCGCCTCTCGCGGCGACATCTGGTCCGCTCCGCCCTGCTGGCCGAACTCTACGACCCCGAAACGGCCCGGGACGCCGGCTACCTGGACCGGGTGGAGACGCCCGAAGCGCTGGAAAGCGCCGCGCGGGCCGAGGCTTTGCGACTGGCGGAACTGCCGAGGGGGGCATTCGCCGGCACCAAGGCGCTGCTGCGCGGCCCGCTCGCCCGGGAAGTGCGCGAGAGCGCGGCGCAGCTCGACTTCGTCATGGACGGCGCCGACGGGTAACACGCAGTTCGGCGCGCCGGGTCGCGCTGTGCTGCGTTGCGTTGTGCTGCGTTGCGTCGGGTCGAATCGCATTGCGTCGTGTCGCGCCGCACCGCATTGCGTCGGGCCGAATCGCATTGCGTCGTGCCGCGTCGCACCGTGCAGTGCAGGACCTCACCCGCCGCCCGCAAAAACCGCCGCCGAAAAAAAGCCGCGCTCCACCAGCCAGAAAACACCGAGGGCAGAGAGCGCGGCGTTGCCGAAATCCAGCACGTGGTTTTGCAGCTTTGCGGCGCCGAAGCGGCGCAGCAGGGCGAGCAAGGCCACGGCGGGAAGCGCGAACAGCAGTTGCCCGACTTCGATGCCGATGTTGAATGCGAACAGCGCCGGCAGCAGGCGTGCGGCGGGCAGGTTCATCTCGCCCAGAAACCCGGCGAAGCCGAAGCCGTGCACCAGGCCAAAGCAACACGCGATGGCGATGCGCAGCCGCAGCGGGTTTTCGAGCGCACCGGTCAAAGGAAAGTAACAGGCGCTGAACAGGGCCAGCCCCAGCCAGGTCAGCCCGGAGAGCACGCCGACGCCGAGCGCCGAGGCCAGGGCCAGTGCGATGCAGGCCAATGGAAAAACGCGCGCCGGCCAGGCGCGGCGAAACCCCTGGCCGCTGCGCAGCCAGGCGTTTTCAAAAGCCACCAGGGCGATGGAAAGGCCGATCAGCGCTTCGACTGCAGCCGCTTCGGGCGTCAGCCTGCCTGTTGCCGCCAGCGCCAGGGTGATGCTGTGCGCCAGGGTAAAGCCGGTCAGCACGAAGAGCAGCGCGCGCAGGTGCGTCACCATCAATAGCAGGCCCGACAAAAACGCAAGGTGATCGATGCCCCCGGTGATGTGGGTGATGCCGAGCACGATGTAGGAACGCATGGAAGCGCCGACCGGCTGCGGCCCCGCCCCGGGTACGGAGTCGCCCGGCGCCATTCCATCGGATGCGCCGGGCGCGACGGATGTGGCGCCGCCGTCCCCGGTTCCTTCGCCGGCGCCTCCTGCGATGCCGGGCGAGAGCGGCCAGGTGCGGCCCCGGCGTCCCAGCACGCGCTCTGTCACCTCGCCGTCGGCAAAGCGCACGCGCACAAAGTGCAAGTGCCCGGGAGTGGTTTCGCGCAGCAGGTCGCTGTGCAAAACCAGGGCGGCGCCGGGCGGACATTGCAGACGCCACTCCAGCAGGGCCAGGCCCGCAGGCGCCTGCAGGGCGCGCGGCGCATCAATCACGTCGCAGGGGCTGCCCTCTGCGACCAGCCGCAATGCATTCGGCAAGTAGGCCGCCAGCCCTGCAGGCGGCGCCGGCGGATGCACCGTGCCCCACGGCAGGCGCGTCAGTTCCAGTTGCGCGATGCGCAGGCGCACGCGCACTTCGGCGCCGTCGAAATCAAAACTCGAATAGGAGGTGCTGCGCGTGTGCGCCGAGGCATCGCCGCCGCCCAGCATGCACAGCAGGAACGCCGCGGCGCACAGGGCGCGCGCAGCGCTCACGGCAACTCCGCACGGATGTGCAGCTCTGCATCCCGGCGCAAGCGATCCAGATAGGCGCGCGGCGCTCACGGAAGCTCCGCACGGATGCGCAGTTCCGCATCCCGGCGCAGGCGGTCCAGGTAGGCGCGCAGCGCGCGGTCGTCGGCGCGACGCAGCCATTCCGTGCGCACCTGCTCGCGCACCTCTGCGAAGGGCTTTGAGCGCGGCGCCTCGCGCGAGCGCACCTGCAAAAGCTGCAGCCCGGCGCCCCCCTGCAGCGGCCCGGCCACCTCGCCGCTTTCGAGCTGCATCACCGCCGCCAGGGCGTCCGGCCCGATGTACTCGCGCAGCTTGGCGGGCGGCAGCAGCGCGGCGGGGATGGGCACGGGCGCCCGGTCGGCGAGTTCTTCGCGCAGTTTGGCGATGGGCTCGCCGGCAGCAAGGCGCGCGCGGGCCGTGCGCGCACGGCGCAGCGCTTCGGCCCGGCCTGCAGCCGCGGAAAAGAACAGCGCTTCCACCCAAAGCCGCCCCGGCTCGCGAAACAGGCCCCCTTCCCGCTCGTAAAAACTTTGCAGTTCGCGCAGCGATGGATCCGCGCCCCCCGCCTCCAGCACCGCCGAGCGAATCATCGCCGAGGTGATGTCGGCGCGAACGCGGCGGTCGCTGTCCGCCAGGCCGAGTTCGAGGCCGCGCTGCACCAGCAGTTCTTCGTCGATCATGCGCTCCAGCACGCGGCGCTTTTGCGCAGGGCTGACGGGGCCGCGCGTGTCCGCATCGAGCCCGGCCACGAGAAGCAGGTAGTCCTCTTCGAGAATCGCCTTGCCGTTGACCAGGGCCACCGCCTCTTCCGGCAGCGCGGCGCCGGACTCTTTTTCGCCGAGCAGGCCGATCACGGCCAGCGCAAGGCCGAAGAGCGCCCCGGCGCCGAGCAGGGTCAGCGCGCGGGGATGGGGCGAAGCGGAGGCGGGCGGAGCCGGGGCGGACATGGAAGCACTACACTAGAATTCACGCGCCGGAGCGGCAATGCGAAGCTGTTCCGGTCCGGCGCAGTCGGAGACTCGATCGCGAGCGATAGGGCCGACCGCCGCCAGCCAGGACCGGCCAAACCGGTGAACCGGCAATGCGCGTTTGAACAGGCGAACATGCAGCAGCCGGCGCGGTCGCCGCGTCTTTTGACAAGTCAAGGCTTTGGAGGAGCACACTTTGCGTTACCTGCACACGATGGTCCGCGTCAGCGATCTCGACGCATCACTCGACTTCTACTGCAACAAGCTCGGCCTGGTACAGCAGCGCCGCGTCGACGTGGAAGCGGGACGCTTCACCCTGGTCTTCCTGGGCGCGCCCGGCAACCCGGAAGCGCAGGTCGAGCTGACTCACAACTGGGACCCGGAACAATACGACGGCGGGCGCAACTTCGGACACCTCGCGTACGCGGTGGACGACATTTACGCCCTGTGCGAGCGCCTGCAGCAGGCGGGCATCACAATCAACCGGCCGCCGCGCGACGGACGCATGGCGTTCGTGCGTTCTCCCGACGGCATATCCATCGAGCTTTTGCAGGAAGGCGAGCCGCTGCCCATACAAGAACCATGGGCTTCCATGCCGAATACGGGCGAGTGGTGATACGCGCCAAGACGGCTTTGCTTGTCGTCCAAGCTTCACGAAGCCGGGTACTTGAATCGCGGGCGTGAATAGTAAAGCGCGCAACCACGGCTCGTGGGAATCGAACAGGAACCGAAATCGGGCCGGGCATCAAACACGCAGTTCCACCTTCGTGACGCCGTGCAGAAAGGCGCGCACAAAGGGCCGCGCTGCAGTGCGCAGCGCAGCGGCGCCGCCGTCGCCCGCGAGACCCGGCAGGCGCCGCGCAAGGGCGTGCAGCGGGCTGCTTCCCATCACCACGCGTGGCGGCCAGGCCGCCATGCGTTGCACGGCATCCACCTCGGGGCGACGCTCGGCGCAAACGCGCCGGGCCGCTGCTTCCAGCTCGGCGTCCGAAGCCCCGCCGCGCAATGCGGGAACCAGATGATTGGCGCAGACCACGGCGTCGCGCATCGCGATGTTAATCCCCTGGCCACCGACGGGAGACATGGTGTGGGCGGCGTCGCCGATCAGCAGCGCGCCGGGCGTCGCCCAGTCGTGCACGCAGTCCGTTACTGCGTTCAGCAAAAAAGGACGGGAAGCTTCGCTGCAGTGGGCGCGCAGGTGCTCTGCGAGTTCGGGCGCCACCAATTGCGCGATGCGCCGCACCCAGGCTTCGATGTCCGCGCCGCCGAGCGACCCGTAGCTCCCCTTGCGAATCACGCATGCAAGCTGCATCAGGCCGTCCGGGGCCGGCAGGGCGAGCACCAAATGCCCGGCGCTGATCCAGGCCTGCGCCTCGCCCCTGGAAAGGCGCGCGGGCCAGGGCGCCTTGCACCAGACCACGTCCATCGGCGTGTCGCGTTTTGACACGGCCAGCCCTTGCTTGCGACGCACCTGGGAAGCGCGCCCGTCGGCGCCCACCAGCAAGCGGCACTGAACTTGCAGGGCGCCCTCCCGGCTGCTGAGCTTCGCGCCGACCACTCGCCCTCCGGCGCCGCGCAGCTCGCGAAGCGCGGCGCCGCGCAGGAAAACGCAATGGCCGCTTTGCCCGGCGCGCAAGACCAGGTGTTCCAGAAGGTGCGGCTGGGAGACAATCAGCGGCGTTGCATCGCCCGGCGCAGGCAACACGCAAAGCGCGCGGCGGCCGTCCAGCCACAGCGTGAAGCGCGTCGGCGCCGCGGTCGGAAGCTCGTCCAGCGAAACACCGGCGGCGCGCAGCGCGGCGAGACCGCTCGGCATCATCACCTCGCCGCGAAACTCGCGCTGGAAATCCACGGCGCGCTCCACCAGCAGGGTCTCGACCCCGCGGCTCGAGAGCAGATGGGCCAAAAGCGCGCCCGCGGGCCCCGCGCCCACCACCAGCACCTGGGTATGCAGCATGGGCTCCCCGCGCCGCGCGTTCAGATCCGCGCGGTGTCCGGCTCTGCGATCACCCGGTTTTCGATGGCGCCGATGCCTTCGATTTCGATGCGCACCACGTCGCCGGGCGTGAGCCAGCGGGGCGGCTTCATGGCCGCTGCCACGCCGCCGGGCGTTCCGGTGACGATGATGTCGCCCGGCAGCAGCGTGAATGCGCTCGAGAGATGTTCGACCAGGTCGAAGCAATCGAAGATGAGCTGGTTCGTGTTCGAGTGCTGGCGCAGCTCGCCGTTCACCCAGGTGCGCAGTTCCAGCCCCGAAGGAGAGCCGCCGATTTCATCGACGCTGACCAGGGCCGGGCCAGTGGGGCAGTGGGTGTCGAAGGACTTGCCCATGGTGAGGGTGGAGCTGCGGATTTGCCAGTCGCGCACGGAGACATCGTTGGCCGTCATGTAGCCTGCGATCACCTCGTGCGCGCGCTCCTTCGGCACGTGCCGGCAGCGACGGCCGATCACCACGGCCAGCTCGCCTTCGTAGTCGAGCTTGTCCGACACCCGGGGCAGGTGCACCGGGTCAAAGGGCCCTGCTATCGAGGTGCTCTGCTTGTTGAAGATCATCGGAACCTCGGGCTTCTCCCGACCGAGTTCTGCCACGTGGTCGGCATAGTTGAGCGCCACCCCCAGAATTCTGGGCGGGTTTTGCACGGGCGCCTCGATCCGGACATCGGCGAGCGGCAGGCGCGCTCCGTCGGTGGATGCGGCGCGGGCCATGCCCTCCTCGGCGGCGAGCAGGGCGGTGAGCTGCTGCGGCAGGCCGCCGGCCGTAAGATCCACCACCGCTTCGGCTTCCGCTTCGAGACGTCCGACCCGGGTGCGTCCCTGGTGCGTAAAGGTCACGAGCTTCATTTGGCCTCCTCGCCGCGGGCGCGGCGTAAACGAAACATCAAAGATCGATGACGGTGCGCAGTCCCCTTCCTGCGCGCACATCGTCAAAGCCCTGGTTGATTTCTTCCAGCGGGCGATGCCCGCTGATCATCGCTTCCAGGTCGAGCCGGTCGCTGCGCCAGAGCCCCAGCAGCCTGGGAATGTCGCGCAGGCCGTTGCAGCCGCCGAGCAGGCAACCGGTCATTTTTTTGCCGCTGAACGCGAACAGCGCGGCGGATTCGAGATGCAGCGGCTGCTCCGCCGAGGCGACGCCCACCGCTACCACCGTGCCGCCGTTGCGGGTCGCGTTGAAGGCATCCGACAGCAGCCGCGCCACGCCGGCGGCTTCGAAGGCGTAGTCCACGCCGATGCCGCAGGTCAGGTCCAGCGCCGCCGCCGCGATGTCGCCCTCTGCCGGGTCGAGCAGGTCGGTGGCGCCGAGGCGACGCGCCATGTCACGCCGCGCCGGGATCGGGTCGGAAACGATGATGCGCGAAGCGCTTGCCAGCACGGCGCCCTGCACGACGGAAAGGCCGATGCCGCCGGCGCCGGTGACCAGCACCGTGGCGCCCTCTTCCACTTGCGCCGTGTTGAGCACCGCGCCGACTCCCGTTTGCACCGCGCAGCCGATCACGCAGGCGATGGAAAGCGGCGTGTCCTCGGGCACGCGCACGGCGCCCTGCTCCACCACGACGGTGTGCTCGGCAAAACCCGCAACGCCGAGCCCCTTGTACACGACACCATCGCCGCGCGACAGCCCGGTGCTGCCGTCGTTGAAAATGTTTCCGACGATGCCCTGCACCGCATCGGCGCAAATGCTGAACTCGCCCCGCTGGCACCAGTAACAGCGACCGCAAGAGGGCGCGGGCGTCAGCACCACCTTGTCGCCGGGCTTGAGGCTGGTGACGTCTTCGCCGATTTCCGCCACGCTTCCTGCCGCCTCGTGACCCAGCACCAGGGGCAGTGTCCCTGCGATGCCATCGGCTATGCTGACATCGGAGCGGCAAATGCCGCAGTGCGCAACTTCAACCCGCACTTCGCCGCGGCGCGGTGGACGGAGTTCCAGGTCATGGACGATCTCGAGGGGCTGTTTGACTTGGTTCAGCAGTGCAGCGCGCATGGGGCCTCCCGGGTGAGCGCAGCAACCGGGCGGCGCTGCGCGACCCGGAATGTAGCCGCTCCGGGGCGAGAGGACGCGGCCCGGCGGCGGACCGGCGGGCGGGGGCGAGAGACCATGCGCGGGCCGACCGGGCGGGAGCGGAAGGACGAGCGCGGTCGGCGCGACGCATGCCGCCATGCAGCGCCCGGCGCACTGGGGCGAAAGGCCTCGGGCGGGCCGGCAGCGTGGGGGCCGGCCCAGTGCGGGCGGAAGGCCGGGCGCCGGCGGAAGGCCGCGTGCGGGCGGAAGGCCGCACATCCCCGGGCGGCGGCGTGCGCCAGTCGGCGCGCCGCTGGCATGCCGGTGGCCTCATGCGAAGAGCACTTCCCGGTGGCGGAAGGCACCCCGTGAAGGTCGCCGTAACGGGCGGCACCGGCTTCATCGGCTCGCACACGGCGGCGGCCTTCGTGAACGCCGGCCACGCAGTGCGGCTGCTGGTGCGCGACCGCGAAAAGGTGCGCCGGGTCTTCGACGCACACCAGGTCGGCATCCCCGAAAGCGATGTGGTGGTCGGCGACATCGCGGATCCGGATTCCGTCGCGCGGCTTCTGGACGGCGTGGACGCCGCCTTTCACGCGGCCGCCCTGGTCGATATGCGCAAAAAGAGCGCGAAGGCCGTGCTCGAAACCGGGGCGCGCGGTTTCGATCTGGTGGTGGGCGGCGCGGTGCGACGCGGCCTGCCCTCCATCCTGTATGTCTCCAGCCTGTCCATTTTCTTTCGGCCAGGCGCACCGCCCCTGCACCCGGAGCTGCCCATCCCGGAGGCAAACGGCGCGTATGCGCGCAGCAAGGTCGATGCGGAGCGCGCGCTGCGACGCATGCAGGAACAGGGCGCATCGCTGCGCGTCAGCTACCCCTGCGGCGTGGCGGGCCCCCTGGACCCGGGCCTCTCCGACGCCAACCACGCGATTTACAGCCTGCTCAAAGACACCGGCGTCGATACCCAGGGCGGCTTTCAACTGGTCGACGTGCGCGACCTGGCGCTGCTGCATCTTGCAATGCTGGAACAGCCGCCGGGGCCGCAGCGACACATCGCAGCCGGCGACATGCTGAGCTGGCAAAACACCTACGCCCTGTTCGATTCCCTGACCGGCCTGAAGATGCGGCGCATCCCCGTACCCGGGCCCATGTTGCGCGCGCTCGGTTCCGTCGGTGACGGGGTAAAGCGCGTCTTCGACTTCAACTTTCCGCTCACGCGCAGCGCGATGGAACTGGCCACGCTGTGGCCCGGAGCGGACGGCGCGCCCACCACCCGGTCGACCGGCGTTTCGTTCCGGCCGATTCGGGAGACCTACCGTGACACGCTGCGCTGGCTGTACGAAAGCGGCTGGCTCGAGGCAAAACACGTGGGACGCCTGGCCGAAGAGCGGGAAGCTGGGGCCGTCATCCATTCAGCATGACACCCGTGACGCCGGCAAATGTTTTCACCAGTCATCTTCCGTCTCTACCTTTATCTTTCCATCCATCCTTCTCGCGCATATCTTTTTCAACCGCGTGTTTTCCTGCTCGTCTTTGTCCAGCTTGCCAAGCACCCTGTTCAACTGGCCCTTTGCTTCTACCAGTTCCGGGGGGACGGATGATGTTCTATTAAGGGTTCCGACCGTATTGCACACGTTAATGTCCATGCGACGGAGTTCCATGTAAATTTCGCTGAGTTTCAACATCCCTCATCCTCCCCGTGTTTCGGTTTCGCCACTGCCCCGAGGCTCTCCCCGGTGTCGTGACAGGCGAAGCATACCACCGCCTCGTCAATGGGGCACGGCGCAGGTCGCCGGGCCCGCCCCTACAGGCGAAAGGCGGCCTCGGTGGCGCTGGCGGCTTCGGTCAGCGCCGGCGGGAAGGCCCCGCCCGGTTCGAGTTCGGCGGCCCGGCGCCGCCAGGCGTCTGCCAGCGCGCGCAGCACGTCCGCCCGGGTGCATTGGGGCGCCAGCTCCCGGACCGCGCCGACGGTGCGCGGGTCGAAGTCCAGCTCCAGCGCGGCATAAACCGGGCGCAGCACATCGCGCACGCGCTCGGCGTCATCCAGCACCAGCACGCCGCCCAGGTAGGCCGCGCCGCGCACCAGGCGCTGGCCGACGCCCATCAGCTTGACCGTGCCGCCCGCGTTGACGCTGTAATCGCCGGGGCAGTATTCGCCGGGCACGGCGCCCCGCCGCGCATCGATGCCGAGCGAAGTGAGCGCTTCGCAGAAAATGTCCGCCGTTTCCGTAAAGCGCCGGTGAACGCCGCGGCGCGGCGCGGCGTCAGGAATGCACCAGGCGAATGCGATGCTTTGCTCGTGAAACACGGCGGCGCGGCCGCCCGCACTGCGCAGCGCTGCGTCAAAGCATTCAGCACGTGCGGCGCGCACCGCCTGCGCAAAGCCGGGGTGCGCGGCGTCGTGCCCGGAAAAACTCACCACGGCGCCGGGACGGTACAGGCGCAGCGCTTCGGGCGTTTCGCCCCGCGCCACGCTGTCGAGCAGCGCGCGGGAGAGCGCGGCGTCAAAGGCGCCGCCCTTTCCGTGAGACGCAGCGAAGCTCTGTTCGAAAAGTCGAATGCTCAAGTTGGAATCCCTTTCACGGCCACGACCGGTCGGCAGCGCCCCGGCAACGCGGCACGCTTGCGGCCGCCAGGCGCCCAGCGCAGGTGGAGCGTCGCAAACCCGCAGCCCGCGTCAAAGGTCAAGACCTTGCGCGGCATCACGCGCCCGCACGCAAACATGATGCATCAGTGCGGCGCACGATTCATCAGCGCGGCGCGCCGTCGTCGCTCTCGAGACGCATCAGCGGCGCGCCGTCGTCGCTCTCGATGCGCAACAGCGGCGCGTCGGCCCTGCACGCTGTCACGCGGCCGATCAGCGCTGCGTCGCCGGCGCCGCTGCGGTGCAAAGCGGTCAACAGCGCCTGCGCTCCGTCAGGAGCAACGCCGAGCAACAGGCCGCCGCAGGTCTGCGGGTCGAAGAGCAGGCCCGCTCGCGGACCGTCGGTCTGCGTCGGCCCGGACCCTTCCAGCAGCTTTGCTGCGGCGGCCTGGTTGACGGGGTGCAGGGTGCTGCGCAGGCCGCGCGCGAGCAGGCTGACTGCAAAGGGCAAGGCCGGCAGGCGCTGCAAATACAGGCGGGCGGCGAGCCCGGAGGCCCGCAGCATTTCGCCGAGGTGCACGGCGAGGCCGAAGCCCGACACGTCGGTGGCGGCGCACACGCCGTGCTGCACGGCGAGGCGCGCAGCCGGAGCGTTGGAAGTCAGCATGGCGTCATATAAAGCGGCAAGTTCAGCGCCGGGCAAACGCCCCTGCATGTCCGCCGCGAGCAGCACTCCGGTACCCAGCGGCCTGGTGAGCAGGAGCAGGTCTCCCTCGCGCAGGGCGCCCTTCTGAAGCAGGCGCGGCGCAGCGGGCGCGGAGTCTTGCAGGCCGGGGGATGCACTGCCGGGTGTGGAGTTCTGCGGACCGGGGAACGCGCCGCTGGGCGTTAAGTTTTGCGGGCCGGGAGATGCGCTGCCGGGCGTTAAGTTTTGCGGGCCGGGGTATGCGCTGCTGTGCGCGGAGTCTTGCGGGCCGGGTACTGCATTCCGCAACCCGGGTGATGCGCCGGGCGCGCTCACGCCGGAAGCGCCGAACACGGCCAGCCCCAGCGACAGTTCCGGACCGACGGTGCTGTGTCCCCCCAGCAGGGTTACCCCGAGCGCATCGAGTTCGCGGCGCACGCCGGCCATCGCCTGGAAGCAGGTTTCTTCGGCGCTGTGATCGGCCGGCGCCGTCACCCAGGCCAGTGCGTAACGCGGCGCAAAACCGACGGCGTCAAGATCGCTGACGGCGTTCAACGCGGCGGCGCGACCGACCAGCCACGGGTCGTCGCAAAAGGCGCGAAAGCCGTCGATGCTGACCGACATCAACAGGCCGGGCGGCGCGGACGCTGCATCGCGCGGCGCGGATTCGACAGCCAGCGCCGAGTCGTCCATCGTCGCACCCGCAGCATCGCGCGGCGTCGTGAGCCACACCGTGGCGGCGTCGTCCGGCGGCGCGAGTCCCATTATCACCGAAGAGTCCTGCGCCGGCGCGGGCAAACGCGCGAGTACGCGCGCCAATTCCGCCGGGCCCAGCTTGGCGGCGCAACCGCCGCAATCCATCTGCTCCATGCCCATGGTCTCGGGCGTGGGCACGCCCTGTGCATCGGCGCCCTTCGCATCCAGCGTTTGAAAGCGGCGCACGAAGCGGCGGTCGATGGCGTCCTTGAGTCGAAACACGGCCCGGCCGGAAAACACCACGCCCCACTTTTCGCCCAGCGCCGCGCCTTCGCCCAGGTTGATCAGCTTGAGAAAGTCCCGCTGCGGGCGATAGCGGCGCAGGCGCTGGCCGCGCAAAAAGGCGCGCAGGTTATGCGCCAGCACAGGGCCCTGGCGCACGGCATACACGCCGGCGCGCGGTGTTTTGCCGCCTTCGACCACGGCGCAATCGCCCGCGGCGAATACCTCCGGGTGCGAGACGCTCTGCAAGGCGCGGTTCACGCGCACAAAACCTTCATCGTCCAGGGGCAAAGCCAGGTGTTGGTGCAGGGGCAGCGGCTCGGCGCCCGTCGCCCAGACCACGAGTTCTGCGTCGAGCCGCATGCCGTCCGCCAGGCGCACGCCATCCGCGAAGACCCGGACGGCTTCGCCGCGCCGCACTTTGATGCCGCGCGCGGCCAAAAGCGCGCGGGTTTTGCGCCGCAACGTCGCAGAAACCGCCCCGGGAGGTTCGACATCGCCGAGCAGTGTGAGTTCGGGGCGAAGGCCGGCCGTGCGCAGGCGCGCTTCCAGCACAAAGGCCAGCTCGACCGCTGCCACGCCCGCGCCCACCACCACGATGCGCGCGCCGTGCGGCGCAGCGGCTGCCGGTGCGCGTTGCTGCAAACGCGTCAGCGCGTCGTCCAGCGCGCGCACAAAATGTGCAATCGGCCGGGTGCTGAGTGCATGCGCGCGCACGCCGGGAAGTTCCAGGCCGCGCACCGAAGCGCCCACGTTGAAACTCAACGCATCGTACGCGAGCGGCGGACGGTCCTCCAGAAACAACTTGCGGGCGCCCGGGTCGAGGCCGCGGGCGGCGGCGAGCACCACGCGCGCACCGGCGCGCCGCGCGAGCGGCACGCAATCGATGGTGAGCTCGTGCGCGCTGTAATCTCCCGCCACCAGGCCGGGCGTCATGCCCGAATACACCGCCCCGGGCCCGTCCAGCACCAGCGTCAGCCGGACGTCCGGAAGGGGCGACATC
>CAZJXU010000068.1:0-7324 GCA_964550095.1 uncultured Spirochaetales bacterium
ACCACCCTGTACCGCGACGACCGCTTTTCGGGGGGCGCGCGGCCCAGGCTGCGCCTGACCGAAATGCCTTCCGTGGTGGACGAGCGCCAGGTGGTGCTGGTCGATGACGTGGTCAGCACCGGCCGCACGATTCGCGCGGCCATGGATGCATTGATGGATTTCGGCCGGCCCCGCTGCGTGCAGGTGGCGGCCCTGGTGGATCGCGGCCACCGCGAGTTGCCGATCAAGATCGACTACGTCGGCAAGAACATTCCGACGGAGCGCTCCGACCTGGTAGAACTGCGCACCGGTGCGGATACACCGGACGCCCCGGACTCCTCCATGGAGATGGTGTTGCTGCGCGGCCCCGGCGCCAACACCGACGCTGGTGCCAACACCGACGCTGGCCCCGCATCAGGAGCAACGTCGTGAAGCCGGGCCAGGATCTACTCGGCATCGAAGACCTCACGCGCGAGGAGATCGAGCTGGTGCTGGAGACCGCCGCCCACATGAAAGAGGTGGGCATGCGCGAGGTGAAGAAGGCGCCGGCGCTGCGCGGCCGCACCATCATTAACCTCTTTTTCGAATCTTCCACGCGCACGCGCACCAGTTTCGAAATCGCGGGCAAGCGGCTCTCGGCCGACGTGGTGAACTTCAGCCCTTCCAGCTCCAGCCTCTCCAAGAGCGAGAGCATTCTGGACACGGCCAAGACCCTGGACGCCATGGACCCGGACGCGGTGGTGATTCGCCACCAGGTGGCGGGCGTGCCCAGGCGCATAGCAGACGAGCTGGCGGCCCCCGTCATCAACGCCGGCGACGGCGCGCACGAACACCCCACCCAGGCGCTGCTGGACCTGATGACCGTGCAGGAAGAAAAGGGCCGCATCGAAGGGCTGCGGGTGGCGATTGTCGGCGACATTGCGCACTCACGGGTGGCGCGTTCCAACATCTACGCCTTCGTCCGCATGGGCGCCGAGGTGCGCGTGGTGGGTCCGCCGGGGATGATGCCCGCCCGCGTCGAAGAACTGGGCGCAGAAGCGTACAACACACTCGCCGCCGGCCTGCGCGATGTCGACGTGGTGATGGCGCTGCGCATTCAGCGCGAGCGCCTGGAAGGGAATCGGGGGCCGAGCCTGCGCGAATACGCCGCCACCTTCGGGATAGACCGGGCCATGCTGCGCTTCGCCAGGGACGACGCCATTGTCATGCACCCGGGTCCCGTGAACCGGGGCGTCGAACTCTCCGGCGAACTGGCGGACCAGCGCCCCGGCGTGATCCTGGACCAGGTGCGCAACGGCGTGGCGCTGCGCATGGCCGTGCTGTACCTGCTGGCGGGCCGGCGCGCCAACGGTGACTCGACGGAAGCGCCGACGAATGCAGACGACGCGCAGCCGAGCGCACGCGGCGATGTGGCCCATGGCGCGCAGTCGACCGCACAGAACAAGGCCCGCGGCACTGCATCCGGTGCGCGCGCAGGAGCACCGTCGTGAGTCGCGTTTTGATTCACGGCGGGCGCGTGATCGACCCGGCCTCCGGCCGGGACGAACACGCCGACGTGCTTGTCGAAGACGGCCGCATCCTGGCTGTTGAAGCGAACATCGAAGCCACGGGCGTGGAGCGCATCGATGCGAGCGGCCTTCGGGTGACGCCCGGCTTCATCGACCTGCACACGCACCTGCGCGAGCCCGGCCAGGAGTACAAGGAAGACATCGCGTCGGGCGGACGCGCCGGGGCGGCGGGCGGCTTTACCACCCTGGCCTGCATGGCCAACACCAACCCGGTCAACGACGACCCGGCCGTCACCGAGTACATCCTGGACCGCGCCCGTCAGGATTGCCCGGTCAAGGTGCTGCCGGTGGCCGCCGCCACCAAGGGCCTCTGCGGCGAAGTCATCACGGAGATGGCCGCGCTGGCGCGAGTCGGCGCGGTGGCTTTCAGCGACGACGGCAAGACGATCATGGACAGCGGCGTGCAACGCCACGCGCTGGAATATGCCGGCATGGTAGGCAGGCCGCTGTGCGTTCACGCCGAAGATATGAACCTGGTGTGCGGCGGCGTTGTCAACGAGGGCGTCGTTTCCACCCGGCTCGGCTTGCCGGGCAACCCGTCGGCTGCGGAAACCATTCACGTGGCGCGCGACATCCAGTTGGCCGAGCTGTGCGGCGCCCACCTGCACGTGTGCCACGTGTCCACCGCCGGCGCGGTGGCGCAAATTCGCGCGGCGCGTGCGCGCGGCGTGCGGGTCAGCGCCGAGGTCACGCCGCATCACCTGCTGCTGACCGACCACCGCACCCAGGGCTACGACACCAACACCAAGATGGCGCCGCCCCTGCGCAGCGAGCTCGATACCGCGGCCTGCGTGGAAGGGCTGGCAGACGGCAGCATCGACGCCATCGCCACCGACCACGCGCCCCACGCCGTGCACGAAAAAGAAATGGACTTCGTAGAAGCGCCGCCCGGCGTGCTTGGCCTGGAGACAGCGCTGGCCGTGGTTCTGGAACTGGAGCGCAGCGGCGCGCTCTCTGCGAGCGCCCTGGTCGCCGCACTCACCGTGAAGCCGGCTGAAGTGTTCGGCCTGCCCGTTGGCCGTCTCGCGCGCGGCGCGCCCGCGGACATCACCATCTTCGACCCTGCGCGCAAGTGGGTGTACGACCCGGCCCGGGGCTATTCGAAGAGCCGCAATTCCCCCTGGGCGGGCCGCGAACTGCAGGGCAGGGTGGTAGCGACGCTGGTGGATGGCGCGCCGGTTTACCACGTGGACCGCGGGGTGCTGCAGTCATGATGCGCACGCCCGCCTTGCTGGAAGCAAAACCCGCGCGGCTGGCGCTGGCAGACGGCACGGTGTATCGCGGCGTCGCCTGCGGCGCGCGCGCCTGCAAGGTGGGCGAGCTGTGCTTCAACACCAGCATGACCGGCTATCAGGAAATACTGACGGATCCTTCCTACGCCGGGCAGCTCGTGGTGATGACCTGCTCGCAGATCGGCAACGTGGGCGTGAACCCGGACGACCAGGAATCCACGCGCCCCTTTTTGCGCGGCTTCATCGCGCGCGAAATTTTCGACGCGCCCAGCAACTTCCGCGCGACCCGCAGCCTGCCGCGCTTTCTCGAAGAAGAAGGCGTGCCGGCGCTGACCGGCATCGACACCCGCGCTCTGGTCTCCCGCATCCGCGACGGCGGCTTTCAAAACGCCTGTTTAAGCACCGACCCGGCGCTGCAGGACGAAGCGGAACTGATCCGGCGCGCGAAGGCGGCGCCCGAACTCGGAGAACTCGACCTGGTCGATGAGGTGAGCTGCACGCAGCCCTACACCTGGAGCGAAGGGGTTTTCCGGGGTGTGCCGGGCGCTCTGCCGCGCGCCGCAAGGCCGGCGCCACGTTTGCGAGTCGTGGTGTTTGACTTCGGCGTCAAGCGCAACATCCTGCGCCTGCTGGTCGAGCACGGCTTTGAAGTGATTGTGATGCCCGCGCGCAGCAGCGCCGAGGCGGTGCGGGCAAGAGAGCCCGATGCAGTGTTTCTCTCCAACGGCCCGGGCGACCCGGCTGCCGCGGCGCGGGGCGTGCTGCAAACGGTGCGCACGCTCTCCCGCGAGTTCCCCATGTTCGGCATCTGCCTCGGCCACCAGGTGCTGGGTCTGGCGCTGGGCGGCGTCACCCGCAAGCTGAAGTTCGGCCACCACGGCGGCAACCAGCCGGGCAAGGACCTCGCAGCAGGCCGCGTGATGATTTGCGCGGAAAACCACGGCTACGCGGTGGATGCGCAGAGTCTGCGCGCCGCCGGAGAGGCAGTCGAGGTCACGCACCTGAACCTGAACGATCAGACCGTCGAGGGGCTCGCGCACAGCGAGCTGCCGCTCTTCTCGGTGCAGTATCACCCGGAAGCGTCGCCCGGCCCGAGCGATGTGCGTTACCTGTTTCAGCGCTTCCGGGAAATGGCGCTGCTGCACAAGCAAGGCGAAACGCGCAGCGGCGCACAGGTTGCGAGGGGAGGCTGAAGTGCCGAAGCGAGACGATCTGCACACCCTGCTGGTGATAGGGTCCGGGCCGATCGTGATCGGCCAGGCCTGCGAGTTCGACTACTCCGGGGCCCAGGCATGCAAGGCGCTGCGCGAAGAGGGCTACCGCGTGGTGCTGCTCAACTCGAACCCCGCCACCATCATGACCGATCCGGAGTTCGCCGACCGCACCTACATCGAGCCGATGACGGTGGAGGCGCTGGACAAAATCATGGCGGCCGAGCGTCCGGACGCGCTGTTGCCGACCCTGGGCGGCCAGACTGCACTCAACCTGGCAGTGGAGCTCAGCGAGCAGGGCGTGCTCGAGCGCCACGGCGTGCAACTGATCGGGGCGCGCCTGCCCTCCATCATGAAGGCCGAAGACCGGGAAGAATTTCGCGCCGCCATGGAAAAACTCGGCCTGGCGATGCCGGCCTCCGGCTACGTGCGCAGCGTCGCCGAAGCACGTGCGATGCTGCGGGAAACCGGCCTGCCCGCCATCATCCGTCCCAGCTTCACCATGGGCGGCGCGGGCGGCAGCATTGCCTGGCGCGAAGAAGACTTCGACGCGCTGGTGGAATGGGCGCTGTCGCAGTCTCCACGAAGCACCTGCACGGTCGAGCAAAGCGTGCTCGGCTGGAAGGAGTATGAACTCGAGGTGATGCGCGACAGCGCCGACAACGTGGTGATTATATGCTCCATCGAAAACTTCGACCCGATGGGTGTGCACACCGGCGACTCGATTACGGTGGCGCCCGCGCAGACCCTGACCGACCGCGAGTATCAACTGATGCGCGATGCGGCCATCGCCATCATCCGGGAAATCGGCGTGGACACCGGGGGCTCCAACATTCAGTTCGGCGTCAACCCGAAAGACGGCTCGCTGGTGGTGATCGAAATGAACCCCAGGGTCTCGCGCTCTTCGGCGCTTGCATCCAAGGCCACGGGCTTCCCCATCGCCAAAATCGCCGCCAAGCTGGCGGTCGGCTACACGCTGGACGAAATCCCCAACGACATCACCCGGGAAACCCCGGCCAGCTTCGAGCCCACCATCGACTACGTCGTCACCAAGGTGCCGCGTTACACCTTCGAGAAGTTCCCGGACACGCCCGACCTGTTGACCACGCAGATGAAGTCGGTGGGCGAGGCGATGGCGATCGGCCGCACCTTCAAGGAGAGCCTGCAAAAAGCGCTGCGTTCGCTGGAGCTGGACTACACCGGCTTCGATGCGCCGCCGGCAGCCGACACGGGCCCCGGTCTCGACTCCCTGTGGCCTGTCATCGAGCAGGCGCGCCCGCAGCGCCTGCCGGCGCTGGCGGAAGCCATGCGCCGGGGCGCCACGGTGGAAGAGCTGCATGCGCGCTCGCACATTGACCCCTGGTTTCTGCGCAACATCGAAGAGATCGTTCAGTTCGAGGGCGTGCTGGCCGAGGCAAAGCCGGAAGCGCGCGAAGCGCTGCTGCCCGCAGCCAAGCAGGCGGGCTTTTCGGATGCGCGGCTTGCAGTGCTGTGGGGCGCCTCCGAGGCGGAAGTGCGAGGGCTGCGCCAGGCGGCGGGCGTGCGCCCCGTGGCCAAGCGCGTCGATACCTGCGGCGCGGAGTTCACGGCGCACACGCCCTACATGTACTCCTGTTACGAAACGGGAGAATACGTCGAAAGCTGCGAAGCGCGCACCGACACGCGCAAAAAACTGATGATCCTGGGCGGCGGCCCCAATCGCATCGGCCAGGGCATCGAGTTCGACTACTGCTGCGTGCATGCAGCCTTCGCGCTGCGCGAGGCGGGCTTCGAGACGATCATGGTCAACTGCAACCCGGAGACCGTCTCCACCGATTACGACACCAGCGACCGGCTGTACTTCGACCCGCTGACCCTGGAAGACGTGCTGGAGATTGCAGAGCGCGAAAAGCCGCAGGGCGTCATCGTGCAGTTCGGCGGACAAACGCCCCTGAAACTGGCCGTCCAGCTCGAAGCCGCAGGCGTGCCGATCCTCGGCACGTCGCCCGACGCCATCGACCGCGCCGAAGATCGCGAGCGCTTCGACCGGCTGCTGGAGAAGCTCGGCCTGCATCGCCCGCCTTCGGGCGTCGCCCGCAGTTTGCCGGAGGCGGAAGCGGCGGCCGAGCGCATCGGCTACCCGGTGCTGGTGCGCCCTTCCTACGTACTGGGCGGACGCGCCATGGAAATCGTGCACGACCGCGCATCGCTGGACGCCTACATGCAGGGCGCCACCCGCGCGTCGCCCGAACACCCGGTGCTGGTGGACCGCTTCCTGGCCGATGCCGTCGAGGTGGACGTGGATGCAATCTGCGACGGAGAGCGCGTGATCGTGGCGGGCGTCATGGAGCACATCGAAGAGGCCGGGGTGCACTCGGGCGACAGCGCCTGCTCCATCCCCCCGTATTCGCTTTCCAAGAGCATCGTGGACGACATTCGCGAAGCAACGCACGCGCTGGCGCTGGAGCTGGGCGTGCGCGGCCTGATGAACGTGCAGTACGCCGTAAAGGACGACAAGGTGTTCGTGCTGGAGGTGAACCCGAGGGCGTCGCGCACGGTTCCCTTTGTTTCCAAGGCCATCGGCCGTCCGCTCGCCAAAATCGCAGCGCTGGTGATGAGCGGGAAGAGCCTGGAAACGCTGGGCTTCACCGAAGAAATCTGGCCGCGCCATTACTCCGTGAAGGAGGCCGTCTTCCCTTTCGTGAAGTTCCCGGGCGTCGATACGGTGCTCGGCCCCGAAATGAAGAGCACAGGCGAGGTGATGGGCATCGACTCAAAGTTCGGCCGCGCCTACGCCAAGGCGCAAATCGAGGCGGGCAACCCGATCCCCGCGCGCGGGCGCGCCCTGGTTTCGGTGCGCAGCAGCGACCGCGCGGGCATCGGCGAGGCCATGCGCGAGCTGGCCGGCTCGGGCTTCGAACTCTTCGCAACGAAGGGGACAGCGGGCCTGGTGCAAAGCCTCGGCATTCCGGTGACGGTGGTGCACAAGGTGGGGGAGGGCGAGCCGAACATGGTGCAGCGCATCGAGGCGGGAGAGCTGGACGTGGTGTTCAACACCGTCGAGCCCGAGCCGAGGGCGGTGCGCGATTCCTTCGCCATTCGCCGTGCAGCCTTGCAGCGCGGCGTCCCGTACTTTACGACACTGGCGGCGCTGCGCGCCGTGGTCGCTGCGGTGCGCGCCATGCAGGGGGACGAAATTGGAGTTCGCCCCCTGCAGGAAATACACAAAGCGGGCGCGGCCTGAGCCTTGCGGGCGCCTGCAACACCGTCGGTGTTTTGCGCGGGCGCATGCGCCCTCGGCCTTTCCCCTGAACGTACATGGACGTGGTGAGCGATGGAAGAGTTCCCTTTTGAA
>CAZJXU010000069.1:0-2244 GCA_964550095.1 uncultured Spirochaetales bacterium
AGATGCACCTGCTGAAGGCCCTGGACGAAAACGCGCGGGTGCGCGCGGTGCTGGGCCTGTTTGAAGGGGTGTGCACCGGGGCCGCGGACGGCTACGCCCGCATGCAGGGGCGCCCCGCCGCCACTTTGCTGCACTTGGGCCCCGGCCTGGCCAACGGCATCGCCAACCTGCACAACGCGCGCCGGGCGCACACGCCCATAGTGAACTGGATTGGAGACCACGCGAGTTGGCACCTGGCTGCAGACGCGCCCCTGACTTCGGACATCGAAAGTCTGGCCCGGCCGGTGGGCTGGGTGCGCACGAACCGGGGCGCAAAAAGCCTCGCCGCAGACGGCCTCGATGCCATCCGCGCCGCGCTGGGCCCGCCCGGGCGGCCTGCCAGCCTGGTGATTCCGGCAGACAGCGCCTGGGGCGAGGCGGGCGCCGACGACGACGGGCAAAATGCATCCCCGATGAGCGCCGCCGGGCAGACGGACGCCGCTGGGCAGACGGACGCCGCCGGGCAGAGCGCGACCCCGGCGACCGCCGCCGGGCCGGGAGCGCCCCCGTCGCCCGCCACGCCGATTGCGCCCCTGACGGCCCTGACGCCCGCCCCGCCCGCGCGCGCCGACGATGCCGCGCTTCGGGAAGCCGCGGCGCAGCTCGGCGAGCCAGGGGCCTGCCTGTTCCTGGGCGGCGCGGCGCTCTGCGAAGCGGGCCTCACCGCGGCGGCGGCGGTCGCCGAAGCCTGTTCTTGCAGGGTGCTGGTGGAAACCTTTGCGGCGCGCCTCACGCGCGGCGGCGGCCTGCCGCACTTTGCGCGCCTGCCCTACTTCCCGGAAGCGGCGCGTGATGCGCTGGCGCAGGTGCAGCGCCTGGTGCTGGTCGGCGCGCCTGACCCCGTGGCCTTCTTCGGCTACCCGGACCAGCCCAGCCGCCTGGCGCCCGAAACGGCGCGCGTGCTGACACTGGCTGCCCCGGGCGACGACGCGGTGTTTGCGCTGCAGGCGCTGGCTGATCGACTCGGCGCCAAGCCCGCGCCGCCGGCCAAGTTCGAAGCCGTCCAGCCCGCCCGGGGCGAGCTGACGCCCGCCAGCCTGGGCCAGACCCTGGCCGCGCTGCTCCCCGAAAACGCGGTCGTGGTGGACGAAGCGGCCACCAGCGGTCTGCCCTTCAGCGAGTTCGCCGCGGGCGCGCCGCGCCACGACGTGCTGGGCCTGACCGGGGGCGCCATCGGCATGGGCCTGCCCTGTGCGCTGGGCGCCGCCATCGCCTGCCCGGAGCGGCCCGTTGTCGCCTTCCAGGCCGACGGCTCTGCACTCTACACCCTGCAGGCGCTGTGGAGCATGGCGCGCGAAGACGCCAATGTCACCGTGATCATCTGCGCCAACCGCGCCTACCGCATTTTGCAGGCCGAACTCGGCCGGGCGGGCGTCGCCAAGCCGGGCGAAACCGCGCAGCGCCTGACCACGCTCGATGCGCCAAAGGTGGACTGGACTGCTGCCGCCCGGGGCTTCGGCGTGCCGGGAGAGCGAGTCGAAAGCGCCGAGCGTTTCGCCGATGCGCTGCAGCGCGCACTGGATGCCCCCGGACCAAAGCTGATCGAAGCCGTGCTGCCCTGAGTGCGTGCATTGCCTTTACCAACAGGCGTGGTCTGACTCAGCGACGGACGGCGCTGATCATGCCAGGCGGCGGGCTGTCACTCATATCCGAACGTTGCATCCGTCAGGCTCACAAGAGAATGATGCGTGTCTCGTGGCCGATACGGCGCGCATTCCGTTTGATGATGCTGTCTGTACCTGAGGCTGGGCTCCCGGAATTCGGCCTGGTTAGCGGACCGCGACAGCCATGCGAAACTGTTTGCTGGTTGCGCGGTCGATACGGCGTCCCGCCGCGCAAGGCCGAGGCGGCCCGCCACAACAACTGATGAATCACCCAACGTCCGCCAACGCGATGCGCCCGCCCCAGTGGGTCTGCACGGCCCGGGCCAGCCGCGGCCGGCGTCGCAGCGCCGGGTCCTCCGCCGTCACCTCGCGCGCTGCATCACGGGCGATTTTGAGCAGGCGCGTGTCGCGCGTGAGGTCCGCAAAGCGCAGGTCGGGCAGCTTGCCGCTCTGGCGCGTACCGATGAAGTCGCCGTGCCCGCGAATTTTCAAATCGGCGTCTGCGATTTTGAAACCGTCATGGGTTTCCAGCATCGCGCGCAGGCGGGCCTCGCTGTCTTCGCCGCCGCCGCGCGCCACCATCACGCAGGTTCCGGGCTTC
>CAZJXU010000070.1:0-30785 GCA_964550095.1 uncultured Spirochaetales bacterium
CGGGCTGCGCGTTCTGGTGGCGGACGACGACCTCGGCATTGCGCGCACCATGAAGGAAATCCTGGAAGCGGACGGCTGCTCGGTGGCCACCGCCAGCGACGGACTGGAAGCGCTCGAGCGCATCCAGTCCGAGCCCTTCGACGTGCTGCTCACCGACGTGGTGATGCCGAACATGGACGGCCACGAACTCTACCAGCGCTGCCGGGCGCTGCGCCCGAAGCTCCCGGTGCTGATGATGACGGCCTTTCACCACGACAAGGATCACATCATCAAGCAGAGTCGCCTCGCGGGCTTGCAGCAGGTGATCTTCAAGAAGCCCGTGGACCCGGACCGCCTGCGCGAAGCGCTGATCGCCGCGACAAAGCCTCCCTCCGCGCCCGCCGAGGCCGCGCCCGGCGCCAAGGATCCGGCGTAAGTCACCTTGGGGTTGCGCGCGCGTCTTTGCGGCGCCGCCCACCGCCGCGCTTCTGCGCCGCCATCGCACGCGCATTTGCTGCGCCGCACCGACGGACGCCGCGCGTCTGCTTCAACTGCCGAGCGGTCGATACGCCAGGGTGAGCGCGTGAATCTTCTGCGCGCCTTTGCTGCGCAGCGCCCGCGCCGCTTCGGTCAGGGTGGCGCCGGTGGTCGCCACGTCGTCCACCAGCCAGACATGTCTGGCGACGGGCGCACGCGCGGCGAAGGCGCCCGACACGTTGCGCAGGCGCTCGGCGCGCGTCAGGGCGGTTTGACTCGGCGTGTTTCGGGTGCGCACCAGGGCGTCGAGGTCCAGCCCGGCGCCGATTTTCCGCGCGACTTGTCTTGCGAGCAGGGCCGAGGGGTTGAAGCCGCGCGCGCGCAGGCGCTCTCTATGCAGCGGAATCGGAATCACTGCACCCGGCGCGGCGCCACCGGGCACGCTCTCCGCCGCGCGCCGGATCCAGCAGCGCGCCACCGCGTTTGCCGCCGGGTCCAGCCCGGTGAGGCCGCGGCCCGGGTACTTGAAGCGTCGCACCCAGTCTCGCGCCGAGCCTTCGTAAGCCGCCGCCGATGTCCAGCTCGCAAGGGGGGCCGGGGCCGGCGCGTCCGGCAAGCGCTGCGGCGTTTGCACGTCGCAGCGATGACACAGCGCATCGCCCTCCGTGCCGCGGCCGCAGTCTGCACACACCGAGGGCAACAGCAGCCAGGTCCAGCCGGCCAGGGCTTCTCGCAGCGCGGCGCCGGGCTTCGCTGGCTTCGCTGGCAGGGCGGGCAAGACGGAAAAGGGGGAGCGCACGCGGCCTTACTCCGGCACGACCAGGCTGCGCCCTGTCATCGAGTCGGGCCTCGGAATGTCCAGCAGTTCCAGCAGGGTGGGCGCCACGTCGGAAAGGCGGCCGTTCGCAAGGCGCCTGCCGCCCGTGTCCGGCGACGCCCACAGGATGGGAACAGGGTTGGTGGTGTGCGCGGTGTGCGGGCCGCCGCCCGAAGGGTCGATCATCTGTTCGCAGTTGCCGTGGTCGGCCGTAATCAGCACCTCGCCGCCTTTGCCCAGCACCTGTTCCACGATTTCGGCGAGGCAGGCATCGACGCTCTCGACGGCCTTTTGCGCCGCCGGCAAAACACCGGTGTGCCCCACCATGTCGGGGTTGGCGAAGTTCACCAGCACGAAGGCGTAGGGCTTTTGTTCCAGCTCCTGCAGCAGGCGCCGGGTGAGCAAAGGCGCGCTCATCTCCGGCTTGTGGTCGTAGGTCGCCACCTCGCGCGGCGAAGGAATCAGCACGCGCTCTTCTCCGGGGAAGGGCGCCTCGCGCCCGCAATTAAAGAAAAACGTAACGTGGGCGTATTTTTCGGTTTCCGCCATGCGCAGCTGCGGCCGGTTCTGCGCTGCAACCAGCTCGCCGAGGATGGCTTCGTGACTCTGCGTGGGAAAGGCCGCGGGCAGGTCGAATGCCGCGTCGTATTCGGTCATGCACACGAAGCGCCGCAGCTTCGGCGCATCGGCAAAGCCCGGGCGTTGCGCGTAGCGCTCCGGGCACTGCCCGCTGAGCACGGCGGCAAGCTGGCGCGCGCGGTCGGCGCGAAAGTTCGCAAAGATGACATGATCGCCGGCTTCGATGCGGGCGCCGCCTTCGATCAGGGTCGGCTCCACGAATTCATCGCCGACGCCGCGCTGGTAACTCGCCTGCAGCGCTTCGATTGCATCCGCCGCGCGCCATTTCGCCTCGCCGCGCACCAGTGCGTCGAAGACGCGCTGCACGCGCTCCCAGCGCCCGTCCCGGTCCATGGCGAAGTAGCGGCCGCTGACGCTCGCGATGCGCCCGCCGCAGCGCTCGAGGCCGGCCTGCAGCGCCTCGAGGTAACGCGCGGCGCTTTTCGGCGGCGTGTCGCGGCCGTCCAGGAAGGCGTGAAACATGGGCGCCGCGCCCAGCTCGGCGCAGGCGGCGCACAGCGCTTCCAGGTGCGCGAGATGCGAATGCACCCCGCCGTCGGAAACCAGGCCGAGCAGGTGCAGCCGTCCGCCCTCCCGCACAGGCAGCTCGATGGCCTCTTTCAGCACAGCGTTCCCGCTCGCGCCGTGTTCCTCGAAGAACCGTGAAATGCGCGTGATGTCCTGGTCGATGATGCGTCCCGCGCCGAGCGTCATATGTCCGACTTCGGAGTTGCCCATCTGCCCTTCGGGCAGGCCCACCGCCGCGCCGCTGGTCTCAAGCTCCGCCGCGGGCCACTGCGCGCGCGCCCTGTCCAGGAAGGGCGTGTGTGCGCGCGCCACGGCGTCGCCTGCACCGCCGTCCCCGATGCCGAAGCCGTCGAGCACCACCAGCATGACCGGTCCGCGCGTTTTCATGCGTCGCTCTCCATGTCGCGCAAGATCTCCTCGTCGAACAGGCGCGCGCCGTCCTCCCAGAGTCGCTCCAGGTCGTAGTGCGCGCGCCACTCGTTCAGAAAAATGTGAAAGATGATGTCTCCCAGATCGATCAGTATCCAGTGGGCTTCGTCGTAGCCCTCCGTGCCGCGCTTTTCGAGGCCCTCCTGCGCCGCGCATTCCAGCACCGCGTCGGCGACGGCGCGCACGTTGCGGTCGGAGGTTCCGCTGCAGATGATAAACACTTCGGCCAGCGGAAAGAACGCCCTGACATCCAGCGCGACCAGCTCCCGCGCGCCCCGCTCGAGCGCGGCGCGCGCCAGCGACCGCGCCTGCATGCGGCTGTCCGCCTCCACGCTCAAGCCGGCTTTCCCGCGCGGCAAGGGTCGTAGCAACCGCTCTGCTGCGCCTGCGCCGCGACGCCCGGCGGCAGCAGGTCTTCTACCGGCAGGCCCTCGCGCAGGCGTCGCCGCACGCAGGTGGAAGAAATGTCCAGCCCTGCAACATCGATGCGCCGGATCCAGGTGCGCGTCTTGGCGTTCCACGCCGCTTCCCCGTCCGCCTGGTAGGCGAAGCCCCCGGCCGGAGGAATCGGCAGCCAGCGTCCGGCGGGCAGGGCGGCAGCGCCCGGGCGGCGCATCACCAGTACGTGGCACAGCGCCAAAAGCTCCTCGGGCCTTCGCCACTCGGCCAGCCCGGCGAAGGCGTCTTCTCCTATCAGAAACACCGGCCTTTCCTTCAGCCTGCCCTGCAGGATGCGCATGGTATCGACGGTGTAGGAAATGCCGCCCTGTTCGATCTCCAGCGCATCGACTTCGAAGGCGGGCTCGCCCTCCGTGGCGCGCCGCAGCCAGGCCAGGCGCAAGCGGCCGGGCGCCGTCGGCGCCTGCGCTTCCTTGAGCGGAGAAATTGCGGCCGGCACAAAGATCACGCGCGAAAGCCCGAGCCGCTTTTGCACCTGCGCGGCGGCGTGCAGGTGGCCGCGATGCACCGGGTCGAAGGCGCCCCCGAAGACGCCCACGCCGCCCCGGGCCCGCAGCGCCTCCTCTGCGCGTTTAGCATCCCGTTCAACGTCCAAGTTGACCTTCGCCACGAAGCACAAACTTTCGCGTGGTCAGCTCCTTGAGACCCATCGGGCCGAAGCTGTGAATTTTTGAAGTGGAAATGCCGATCTCGGCGCCGAGACCGAGCCGGTAGCCGTCGGCAAAGGCGGTGGAGCAGTTGACGCCCACGGTGGAGGAGTCCACCCGTCGCAGCCATTCCCGGCCTCGCGCCTCGTCAGCGGTGATGATCACGTCGGTGTGCTCGCTGCCGTAACGCCGCACGTGTTCGATGGCCGCGTCCATGCCGGGAACCACGCGCACCGCCAGCCTCTTGTCGAGATACTCCGCGCGCCAGTCGGATTCGTCGGCCGCCCTGGCCGCCGGGAACACTTCCCGGGTGCGCGCGCAGCCGCGAATTTCCACGCCTTCCTTTTGCAGCATGCCGAGCACCCCGGGCAGCAGCGTTTCGGCGGCCGCTTCGTGACACAGCAGGGTTTCCAGCGCGTTGCACACCGCCATCTGGCCGATCTTGGAATCGCGCACCACGGGCAGCGCGATATCCCGGTCTGCACTTTCGTCCAGGTAGATGTGGCACACGCCGGCGTCGTGAGCGATCACGGGGATGGTGCTCTGCGCTTTCACCTTGCGCACCAGTTCGCTGCCGCCGCGCGGAATCACCAGGTCGATGTACCTGTCCAGCGTGAGCAGGTGATCCACCACCGCGCGCGATGCAGTGGGCGCCATGAAAACGGCCTCGGGCGGGATGCCCGTTTCTTGCGCCGCGCGCTGCAGCACGGCGCCCAGGGCCTGGTTGGTGCGGAAGGCCTCGCTGCCGCCGCGCAGGATCACGGCGTTGCCCGCTTTCACGCACAGCGCGGCGGCGTCCACCGTGACGTTCGGCCTGGATTCGTACACGATGGCGATCACGCCGATCGGGATGCGCATGCGTGCTACGTGCAGGCCGTTCTCGAGCACGCGCGCCTCTTCCAGCTCGCCCACCGGGTCCGGCAGCTTCGCCACCTGGCCAAGACCGTCCAGCATGTCGCGCCACTTGTCTTCGCTGATTGCGAGGCGCCGCAGCAGGGGCGGGGCGATCTCCTTTTCCCGCGCCGCTTCCACGTCTTCGGCGTTGGCTTCAAGAATGGTTTCGCGCGCTTCTTCCAGGCGCTTTCCCGCGCACGAAAGCCAGGCGTTCCGGGTTTCGCCGGGCAGCTCGGCGAGCACGCGCGAAGCGGCGCGCGCCTCCCGCGCAATCGCTTCCACTTGCGCTTCCAGCGCCGCCGCTTCCGCTTCGCCTTCCGTTTTTTGCTGTCGGTCCATGCCGCCGGCTCCGCTTTCATGCGCCCTGCGCCTCACGCGCCTTCCGCGCCCCCGTCATCGCCGCCCTCTGCGCCGAGCAGCACCAGGTCGTCGCGATGCACCACCTCTTCGCCGCCCGAGTATCCTAGCAGCCCACCGATCTCTTTCGTGGAGCGCCCGCGAATGCGCTCGATGTCCTCCGACGCATAACCGGAGAGGCCGCGCGCGAATTCCTGGCCCTGCGGGTCGGCCAGCGCCACCGGGTCGCCCACGCCGAAACGACCGCGCACCTCGGCGATGCCGGCCGGCAGCAGGCTGCGCCCCTTGACGCGGATGGCCTGCACCGCGCCGGCGTCGCAGACCAGGGCGCCGCGCGGCTTCACGGTGAAGGCCAGCCAGTGCTTGCGCCCGCGCATGCGCCGGCCCGCGCGCAGCAGCGTGCCTTCGCGCTCGCCCTTTGCGGCGCGCAGCAGCACGCCCGCGCGCTTGCCGCTCGCCAGCACGGTGGCGGCGCCCGAGAGCGCGGCGTTTTTGGCGGCTTCCAGCTTGGTGAGCATGCCGCCCCTTCCGAAAGCGCTGCCCGCGCCGCCGCTCGCCGCTTCCACCTCCGGCGTCACCTGGTCGATCACGTCGAAAATCTCGCCCCGCATCGCCCCGCCCTCCGCGCCCGGCGGCCTTCGATACATGCCGTCCACGTCGGTGAGGATCACCAGCAGCTCGCCGCCCACCAGGTTCAGCACCGTGGCGGAGAGGTTGTCGTTGTCGCCGAAGCGGATTTCTTCGGTGGCCACGGTGTCGTTTTCGTTGACCACCGGAACCACGCCGCGCTTCAAGAGTTCGAGCAGGGTGTGGCGCGCATTCAGGAACTGTTCGCGCACGTCGAGCCCCGAGCGCGTCAGCAGCACCTGCGCCGCGGGCCTGCCCCGGCGCGCCAGGCAGCGGCGCCAGTGCTCGATCAGGTCGATTTGTCCGACCGCGGCGGCCGCCTGCTTTTCGGGGATGGTGCGGCCGGGGTGGCGCCAGCCGAGTCGCTTGGCGCCCATGGCGATGGCGCCCGAAGACACCAGCACCACTTCGCGTCCCTCCCGCGCGAGCTCCGCCACCTGCGCGGCGATGCGCGCGATGGCGCGCTTTTGCACCTTGCCCTGCGAAGTCAGCACGCTGCTGCCCACCTTGACCACGATGCGCCGCGCGCGTCCGGCCTCGGGGCGTTCCATTTCCTGTTGTTTGCGCCGCCTCATGATTCCTGCGCCCGTTCCCGTTCGGTGCGCTCGGCGCGCTCGCTCTCTTCCAGCGCCCGGCTGAGCGTGTGCAAAAGCGCGCCGATGCCTTCGCCGCTCACGCCCGAGGTGCGCAGCAGCTCGATGCCGCGCTGCGCGAAGCAGGCGCAGGTGCGCTCCGCCGCCGGATTGCCGATCAGCAGGTCCGCCTTGTTCAGCACCACCACCTCGCGCCGCCCGCCGAGCGCGGCGTTGTAGCCGCACAGTTCCGCGCGCGTCGCGTCGTACTCTTTCGGCAGGTCGCGCGTCTCGTCGAGCAGCGCGGCCCCGTCCAGCAGGTGCACCAGCACCCGGGTGCGCTCGACGTGGCGCAGGAAACGCCGGCCCAGGCCGACTCCCCGCCCGGCGCCTTCTATAAGGCCCGGGATGTCCGCCACCACGAAGCTGCGCTCTTCCACTTTGGCCACGCCCAGGTTCGGAGTGAGCGTGGTGAAGGGGTAGGGCGCAACGCGCGGCCTGGCCCCCGAAATGCTGCGCAGCAGGGTTGACTTCCCGGCGTTCGGCAGGCCCACCAGGCCCACGTCGGCCAGCAGCTTCAGCGAGAGTCGCACGCGCCGCTTTTCGCCGGGCTTGCCGGGCGTGGCGAAATCGGGCGCGCGCCGGGTGGGCGTGGCGAAGTTGGCGTTGCCGCGCCCGCCCGCTCCGCCGCGCGCCGCTATGAAGCGCGCTTCGTGCCGGTCCAGGTCGGCCAGCGGCGCGGCGTCCTTTTCTTCGTCGTCGAAAACCACCGTGCCCACCGGCAGGCGCAGCGTGACCGATTCGCCCGCGGCGCCGTCCTTGCCCCTGCCGCTGCCCGGCGCGCCGTTTTCTGCGCGCAGCGTGCGCCGGAACTTCTGGTCGCGCAGGGTGGCCAAGCCGCGGTCTGCGACGAAGATGACATCGCCCCCGCGTCCGCCGTCCCCGCCGTCGGGCCCGCCGCGCGGAACGAACTTCTCGCGGCGAAAGGAGACGCAGCCCGGGCCGCCGGAGCCTGCCTGGAGCTGGAAGGCGACCTCGTCCACAAAGGTTTGGGAGTGTTTCATGCACGCATGCGGGGAGCCCCGCCCGCGCGTGGCGCCGCCGCTCTCCTAGTGGTTCGGGCGTGCAGCGGCTTCGGGAGCGCTCGCCTTCGGCTCTACGCGCGCCGTTGTTTTGCCCCGCGACTTGCCGTAACCGACCACGCCGTCCGTCAGTGCGAACAGGGTGTAGTCGCGGCCGCAGCCGACGCCCGGGCCGGCGTGGATGCGCGTGCCCACCTGGCGCACCAGGATGTTGCCGGCCCGCACGTGCTGGCCGCCGAACTTCTTGACGCCGCGCCGTTGCGCGTTGGAATCGCGCCCGTTGCGCGAGCTGCCCTGACCTTTCTTGTGACTCATGATGCCTTCCCCTCGCCTTCGATGGCTTCGATGCGGACTTCGGTGTAGGGCTGGCGATGGCCCTGCTTGCGCCGGTAGTTCTTGCGGCGCTTCATCTTGAACACCGTGATTTTCGGGGCGCGCGCCTGGGCGGTGATGGCGCCGCGCACGAAGGCGCCGGGCACCAGCGGCCTGCCGACGCGCGGCGCGCCGTCGCCGCCCACCAGCACCACCTCGTCAAAGCGCACCGCGTCGCCCACCGCGCCCGCCAGTTTTTCCACGCGCACGGTCTGGCCGGGCGTTACGCGAAGCTGTTTGCCGCCGCTGCGCACCACTGCGTACATCAATCCTTCTCCTCGGGGCGGGTGAGTATCGGAGATTTGGGGGTTTCGTCAAGAGCCCCGCCGGCCCCGGCCGATTCCCCGCCTGCCGCCGCTCCGACCGGCCTCCCGGCGCCCGCCTCTCCGGCCTCGGTCGCCCTATCGCTTTCGGGCCCGGAGGCCGGGCCTGCGCCGTCCCCGGTCGTTTCCGGGATCTCGTCGGCCTCAAAGCCCCCGGTCGTTTCCGGAACTGCGGCGGCCCGCGCCTCGTCCTCAGCCCCGTCCTCCGCATCGGCGGCGCTTTCGCCCGGCGGCGTCGCCCCGGCGAGAGGCGCCTTGTCGCCTTCCTCCGCCTCGCTTCCTGCCGGGGCCGCCGTCTCGGCGGACTCGGCCTCCGCCGAAGGCAAGGCGTCCTCGCCTGCGAACCCGGCCTCCGCCACGGCGCTCTCCGCGTCCTCATCCATGTCGGCGGGCCCGACCTCCGCCTCCGGCGCCGCGCTCTCCGCATCCTCTGCATCATCCGCGTCCGCGTCCATGTCCGCGAACCCGGCCTCGTCGTCCAGCGGGTCGTCTTCGTCGTCATCGTCCAGGCCGGGCAGCCGCGCCGCGCGCTCCCCCACGCCCTGCTCGGCCAGCTCGTCGAGCCAGCTCGCCCCCGCCCCTTCGGCTTCGGCGCCGCCCGGCGCGAGAGAGGCGATCTCGAACTGTTCGGGGTGCGCGCCGGAGCGGGCGCGCACTTCGACTTCGATGCCGAGTTCTTTTTCGAGCGCGGCCAGCGAGGCGCCGGCCGGCCCGAGCAGGTGCTCGGCGACATGGTTGTTCACCTTCACGACGACCCCCTTGCCGGAAAGCCGCGTGATGTCCTTGCGAATTTCGCGCAATACCCGGTATGCAGTGGTTTCGTGCGAAGCCAGGTAGCCCTTGCCGTCGCAGTGGGAACAGGGCTCGCACAGGGTCTGCACCAGGTTTTCCCGCGTGCGCTTGCGCGTCATTTCCACCAGGCCCAGTGCGCTGATGTCGAGGATGTTGGTCTTGGCCTTGTCCCGGCGGAAGGCATCGCGCAGCGCCTGGTTCACGGTCTTCAGGTTCTCTGCAACCTCCATGTCGATCAGGTCGATGATGATCAGGCCTCCGATGTCGCGAAAGCGAAGCTGGTTCGCGACTTCCTGCACCGCTTCCAGGTTGGTTTGCAGGATGGTCTGTTCCACGTCGCCCCGTCCGACATAGCGCCCGGTGTTGACGTCGATGGAAGTCAGCGCCTCGTTCTGGTCGATCACCAGGTAGCCGCCGCTTTTCAGCGCCACCCGTCGCCCCAGGTTGTCGTCGAGCACCGATTCGGCGCCGAAGTGTTCGAAAATCGGCGCGGCGCCCTGGTAGTGTTCGATGCGCGGCTTCGGCTCCGAGGCGAACTCGTCCACGAAGCGCAGCATCTTTTCGTACACCTCTTTGCTATCGACCAGGATGTGCTCGGTGCCGCGGCCCACGAAGTCGCGCACCACGCGCAGCGCCAGCTCGGGGTTGGCGTAGAGCAGCGCCGGCGCCTTCACCTGCTCCTTCAGTATCTGGATGTCGTCCCAGGTCCGCGTCAGGTAGCGGAGGTCTGCGGCCAGGTCGCTTTCTTGCAGGCCTGCCCCCGCGGTGCGGATGATGAAGCCCAGGTCCGCCGGCTTCAGGCGCTTCAGCATGCCGCGCAGCCGGCGCCGCTCGCTCTCCGGCTGAATCTTCCGGGAGAGGCCGATGCCCTGCGACCACGGCGTCAGCACCAGGTGCCGGCCCGCGATCGACACGCGGGAGTTGACGCGCGCGCCCTTGCTGCCGATCGGCTCCTTGGCGATCTGCACCAGGATTTCCTGCCCCTCTTCGAGCAGGGTGTCGATGCTCGGCGCGTCGCGGTTCTTGCGCCCGCGCCTTCGGCCGTTCCCCTCTTCTTCGTCCCCGAGTTCCTCGATGTCTTCGACGTAGTCGGCGGCGGCCAGGTAGCCCGCCTTTTCCAGGCCGATATCGACGAAGGCCGCCTGCATGCCGGGCAGCACCCGGTTGACGCGGCCCTTGACCACCTGGCCTTCCACGCGCCGGCTTCCGCTGCGCTCCAGGTGGAACTCCACGAAGGCTTTCTTTTCGAACACCGCGACCCGGGTTTCCCCGGGCGTGGCGTTGATCACGATCTTGTTTTGCATCTCCGCCCGTTTTTGACAGGCGGCCCGGAAGAATGTTCCACCGCGCCGCTCAGTCTGCGGCCGCGCCATGGAGCGAAGGCTGGATAAGCCGCCCGCGTGCGGGCGGAGGCGGGATCAGACGGAGTCCGCGGCTCCCGGTGTGGAGCGCGGCTGGACGGGTTCCATGCCGGATTGCCCGCAGCGTTGACCTGAATCGTTTCGTATCATGAAGGACTTCTCTTTCACGGCCCGCCGACATGAGGCGCGCGCGCTCCGGTCAATCCCGCCGGTCGTCCTGCGCGCGGCTCCCGTCAAGCCCCGGCCCCCTGGTCTTGCGTTCTCCCGCCCCGGCGCCTTGCCGGGTTTCGGGGTCGATTTCAGGGGCCGGGTCAGGCCGAAAAATCACTGGAAAAGAGGATGATGCATTTTCTGGAAAAGCGCAAGGCTTGGCGATGCCCGGTTTCCCCCGGGGGAACGCGGTCGTGAAGCAGGACCCGCGCAGCAGCCTGCCCGCGGTCGATGCGCTGGCGCGCAAGCTGGAGCAGGGGCTGCCGGGCGCGGCCCCCTGGGCGCTGGCGCTCGCAGCCCGGCAGGCCATTGCCGAGGCCCGCGCGCGCATCGCCGCGGGGGATGCGATGGGGACGCCGCAGGCGCTCGAGGCCCGGGCCCGGGCCTGCGCCCGCGCCCTGCTGCGCCCTCGGCCGGCACGGGTCGTCAACGCCACCGGGGTGGTGCTGCACACCGGCCTCGGCCGCGCCGTGCTGGCCCCCGGCGCCGCCCGGGCCGCCGAGCAGGCGGCCGCGCACTACGCCGACCTGGAAATCGAGTCGGCGTCCGGCAAGCGCGGCGAGCGCCTGGCCGGCGTCCGGGCGCTGCTGCGCGCGCTCTCGGGCGCCGAGGACGCCCTGGTCGTCAACAACAACGCGGCAGCCCTGCTGCTCGCGCTGAACACGCTGGCGCGGGGCCGGGAGGTGATCGTCTCCCGGGGCGAGCTGGTCGAAATCGGCGGTTCCTTCCGCGTGCCCGAAATCATGGAACGCGCCGGCGTGCGTCTTCGCGAAGTCGGCGCCACCAACCGCACCCACCTGCGCGACTACGAAGCGGCCATCGGCGAAAGGACCGCGCTGCTGCTCAAGGTGCACCGTTCCAACTTCGAACAGCGGGGTTTTGTTTCCGAGGTGGAACTCGCCGAGCTGGCGGCGCTCGGCCGCCGCACGGGCCTGCCGGTGATCGAAGACCTGGGCAGCGGCTCGCTGGTGGAACTGCCGCAGCTCGGCGCGGCGGCCGCGGCTTCGCACGCGAAGGCGAGGCTCGCCACGGGCGTGGACCTGGTGTGCTTTTCGGGCGACAAACTGCTCGGCGGCCCGCAGGCGGGCGTGCTGCTCGGCGCGCAGTCCGTCATCCAGGCGCTGGCTGAAAATCCGCTGGCGCGCGCGCTGCGCATCGACAAGATGTCGCTGGCGGCGCTCGACTACACGCTGCGCGCACTGGCCGAAGGGCGCCGCGCGGAGTTGCCCACCCTGAACGCGCTGGAAGCGTCGCCCGAACAGGTGCGCGAGCGCGCGCTGGAACTGGCCGGGCGCCTCGAGCAGGCGCTGCAAGGGGCGCTGCAGGTCGAGGTCGAGCGCGTCCGTGCGCAGGTGGGCGGCGGCTCGCTGCCGGGGCTCGAACTGGGCAGCTTCGCCGTCGCTCTCACCCCGCCCTCCGGGCACAGCGCCGACGCCCTTTCGGCGCGGCTGCGCGCAGCCGAGACGCCCGTCATCGCGCGCGTCCAGGAAGGCAAGGTGCTGCTGGATGCGCGCACCCTGCAGCCGGGCGACCCGGAATGCATCGAAGCGGCGCTCCTCGCGGCGCTGCGATAACGCCCGGCCCCTGGCCCGCCCCCCGGGGGGCGGGACGGCCGATTTGTCGCAGGCGCGCGTTTCGGCTAGGGTACGGGCGTGCTGAACTCCAACGTCCTCGTCCTGAACCGCTCCTACCTGCCGATCCACGTGACCTCCGTGCGGCGGGCCTTTTCCCTGTTGTACCAGGGCATCGCCAGGGCCGTGGACGAGCAGTACCAGACCTTCGACTTCGACTCGTGGAGTCAGCTCGCGGTGGCGCGCGACGCGGAGGCGATCGGAACGCCCGGCGGCATGATCCGCATCCCGCGCGTGCTGGTGCTGGTGAGCTTCGACCGCCTGCCGCGGCGCCACGTGCGCTTCAGCCGCATCAACCTGATGTCGCGCGACAAGTTCCAGTGCCAGTACTGCGGCGTCAAGCCCGTGAAGGCCGACCTCAACCTCGACCACGTAAAACCGCGCACGCTGGGCGGGCGCAGCACCTGGGAGAACGTCGTCACCAGTTGCGTGAACTGCAACCGGCGCAAGGGCGGACGTACGCCCGAGCAGGCGGGCATGAAGCTGCGCTGCAA
This sequence comes from uncultured Spirochaetales bacterium, assembly GCA_964550095.1. Lineage (GTDB taxonomy): Bacteria > Myxococcota_A > UBA9160 > UBA9160 > UBA6930 > JAHRAN01. The sequence goes on from CAZJXU010000070.1 coordinate 12,670, forward strand.
GCCGCAACGGCCGCGCTGGACGCCGCTGATGAACCTGGTGACCTCCAACATGCGACACAAGGAATGGAAACCCTTCCTCTCGGTGGTCGATGCTTCGTACTGGAACACCGAGCTCGTCGAGTAACGCCACCGGGCGCCGGTGTTCCCGCGCCGCGGGCTGCTGATGGAAAGCTTCGAATTTATCGTCGCTGAGGAGCAGGCGGGCGCGCGCCTGGACCGGGTGCTGGCCGAACTCTGCGGTCGCTCGCGCGCGGACGTGCAGCGCTGGATCGAAGCGGGCTGCGTGCAACTGGCCGGCGCGCCGGCGCCCCGCGCGAGTCGCAAGGTGGCCGCGGGCGATCGCCTGTCCGCCGCGCCGCCCGAGCCCGGCGCGCCGCCGGGGGTTTTGCCGGAAGCGATCCCGCTGGATGTCCTTTACGAAGACGAAGCGCTGATCGTCATCAACAAGCCCGCCGGCCTGGTGGTGCATCCCGCACCCGGTCATCCGCGCGGCACGCTGGTGAACGCGCTGCTTCACCACTGCAAAAACCTGGCCGGCATCGGCGGCGTGCTGCGTCCCGGCATTGTGCATCGCCTGGACCGCGGAACCTCGGGCGTGATGGTGGCGGCGAAAAGCGATGCCGCGCACCAGGCGCTGGCGGCGCAGTTTCAGGAGCACAGCATCGAGCGCCTGTACCTCGCCTTCGTGCGCGGCGCGCCGCAGCAGGAGAGCGGGCGCTCTGCCCGGCCCATCGGGCGCCACCCGCGCGACCGCAAGCGCATGAGCGTGGCCGGCCGGCGAACCCGCAGCGCGCTCACCAACTGGCGGGTGGCGGAACGCTTCGCCTCCGTGCCCGCGGCGCGGCTGGAGGTGCGCCCCGAAACCGGGCGCACCCACCAGATCCGCGTGCACCTGGCCGCCGAGGGCCTCCCGGTACTGGGCGACCCGGTCTATGGCGCGCGCCGCCGCACGCGCCTGCCGGACTTGCAGCAGGACTCGCCGCCGGGCGCGCCCCAGGCTGTGCCGCCGCGCCCCGCCCTGCATGCAGCGCGCCTCGGTTTTGTGCACCCGGAGCGCGGCGAAGCGCTTGCATTCGAAGCGCCGCTGCCGGCCGACCTGGCGGCGCTTGCCGAGGCGCTGCGCTGCCGGGAGGCGGGACGCCGGTGAGCGGCGCTGCTTTCCGGCCGCGGCGCCCGGCGCCCGCGTCGTATATCCAGCCCGGGCTGGGCGCGCCGCACGCCTTTGCCGACCGCCCGGCGCCGCCGCCCCGGGATTTGTGGCGACCGCAGCAGGTGCACGGCGCGGCTGTGATGTGCGCCGACCTGGTTGATCCGACCGCCCCGACCGATTTGTCCGCCTCGGCCGGCTCGGGCGATTCGTCCGCCCCGCCCGCCTCGGCCATTTCAGCCGGCCCGGTGTACCCGGTTGACCCGACCGCCCAGTCCGCCTCAACCGGCGTGGTCGCCCCGTCCGCCCCGGTTGTCCCGTCCGATTCGTCTGTCCCGACCGTCTCGGCCAGCCAGGTGGACCGGGTTGATCCGACCGCCCCGTCCGTCTTGGCCGGCATGGGCGCCCCGACCGCCCCGTCCGTTTCAGCCGCCCCGACCGCGCCCGCAATGCCGCGCGCCGATGCCGCCTGGACCAGAGCGCCCGGCCGCGCGGTGGGCGTGGTGACCGCAGATTGCGTGCCGGTGTTGCTGCGCGCCGGCGCGCCCGAAGCCCCGCCCCTGGCTGTTGCCGCGGTGCATGCAGGCTGGCGCGGCCTTGCAGCCGGCGTGCTGGAGCGCGCGCTCTTTGCCCTGCGCACGGCTTGCCCGGGCGCGCCGCTCCACGCCGCGCACGGCCCCGCCGCGGGCGCCTGCTGTTACGAGGTGGATGGGCCGGTTTGCGAAGCGCTGGAAGCGCGTTACCCGGATGCGCTGCCTGCTGCGGCAACGCCCTCGCGCCCGGGTCACGTGATGCTGGACCTGGCCCGCCTCGCGCGCGCCGCCCTTTGCGCCGCCGGCGCGCAGTGCCTGCCCTGCGCTGCGCACTGCACCATCTGCAACCCGCGCTTTGCGAGTTACCGGCGCGACGGCGCCCGCGCGGGCCGCATGCTGCACTGGATTCGCCTGGCGGAGATGCGGGAAGATTGACGACGCGACGTTCCCGACGCGCAAAAACCGCGTCCGCCTTCGCTGCGCACGGTCAAAGGCAAGGCGAAGTCGGTGCGGTGTGACGGGGTTTGCGCGGTTACCGGTCCGCCTTCGCTGCGCACAGTCAAAGGCGCGTGAAGTCGCTTCGACCGTGCAGCGTTTGCGCGGCCGGCCCTCCGTCGGCAGTTTGCACAGGGCAGTGCCGCCGAACAACCCAGCTTCGGCGTCAGGGGCGAGCCAACAGCTCGCGAATCGTCTGCAGCATTTCCCGGGTCTGGTCGTCGCTGAATTCGCCGTCGCCCCGAAACGCCAGCCTGCCCTCCCTGTCGAAGAGCAGGATGTTGTGCGTGTGATCCGCGAGCCCCCAGGTTCCCACCAGCACCTTGTCCAGATCCTGCACGTAGGTGGTGTGCGGGAACTCTTTCTGTTTCCTGCGCAGGCCGAAGCGAATCGCAAACTTCGGCAGCCGGGTCGCCTTGATGTTGATGATGGCGACGGTGCGCAGCAGCTCCGGGCCGAAGCGCGCATCGATGAGCGCCTGGTTGACGTCCTCGTTCATGTTCGGGTGATCGGGGTCCACGTAGTACAGGAGGTGCAAGGCGCCGTGCAGCGATTCGCTGCTCCAGCTTTCGCCGTTCAGTTTCCCGCCCCGCTCGCCGGACAGCTCCACCAGGGGCGCCTGCATGCCGATGAAAAGCTCGGCCGCCATGGCCCCGGGCAGCAGCAGGCAGAGCAGGGCCAGGCACAGGGCCGGGGCGCGTGTCGTTGTCATGGTTGGCCTCCTGGCGACGTCGGCTGGCTGCCGGCCGGCCATATCGGCCGCCGCCCCAGGCGACGGCAGATGATACCCAGCGCTGGGCTCACGGGCCTCGGCCTTGTGTCATAAACGTGGAGGCGTGCGAAATTGCCTGCCGGCTGCGTGGCCGTCACGGCGGCCGCCCCAAGCTGCGGCCAGCCACGATTCAGGACGACACACTTGCGTAATCCGGGCGAATCGGCGACCGTCTGGCCCATGCCCCGCCCTGCCGCGTCCTCTCGCCTGCACCCGCTTTGCGTGCAGCGGCCGGACTCGTCCGGGCGGCACTCGTAACTCCCCGCAACCACTTTCCTTTCAGGCCCCGGGAAGCGCGGGGTCCCGGGGCCGGTTTCGAGCAGCCCGATGCCCGATTGGATCCAGAGAATTCGCGCGGCCCTGCAGCGCAACGCCGCCCTCACGGCGCGCATGGCCGAGCCCCGGGTCGCCGTGAACCCTTCCGAGCTGGCGAGGCTCGGCAAGGAGGCGGCCGGCCTGCGCCCGCTTCTGGAGGTGGGGCGCCGCTACCTCGAAGTGCGGGAGCGCATCGACGAGGCCGCTGCCCTGCAAAAGGACGACGACCCGGAACTGCGCGCGCTCGCCCAGGAAGAAAAGGCCGAGCTGGAAAGTCTTTGCGAGAAACTGGAAGCCGAGCTGCGCCCGCTCTTCATGCCGCGAGATCCGAACGACGAACGCAACGTGATTCTCGAAATTCGCGCCGGGACCGGCGGCGAGGAAGCCGCGCTCTTCGCCGCCGACCTGCTTCGCATGTACACGCGCTACGCCGAAGCGCGGGGCTGGAAAGTCGATCCGATCTCCATGCACGCCACCGATGTCGGCGGCCTGAAGGGGGTGTTCATCGACATCGAAGGCGCGGGCGCTTACGGCCGCCTCAAGTACGAAGGCGGCGTGCACCGGGTGCAGCGGGTGCCCGCCACCGAAAGCCAGGGGCGCGTGCACACTTCCACGGCGACGGTGGCAGTGATGCCGGTGGCCGAAAAAATAGAAGTCGAAATTCCACCGGAGGAATTGCGCATCGACGTGTTTCGCGCGTCGGGCCCGGGCGGACAGAGCGTGAACACCACCGACTCGGCGGTGCGCATTACCCACCTGCCCACCGGCATGGTGGTGATCTGCCAGGACGAAAAGAGTCAGCACAAAAACCGGGCGCGCGCCGAGAAGGTGCTGCGCGCGCAGCTTCTCGAAAAGAAGAACCGGGAGCAGCAGCAGCAGCGCGCCGACCAGCGCCGCTCGCAGGTGGGCTGGGGCAAGCGCAGCGAAAAGTTTCGCACCTACAACTACCCGCAAAACCGCATCACCGATCACCGCGCCGGCGTCAGCGTGCATCAGCTCGACCGCCTGGTGGAAGGGGAACTCGACATTCTGCTGGAGGGCATCCACACCTGGGCGGCGCGGCAGTGGGAACAGGCCGAGGCGGAAGACGCCGCGCCGGCGTCGGCATCGTCGTCGGCATCATCGGCGGCGGGCGCATCGTCGTCTTCGTCGTCGGCATCGTCGGCGGCGGGCGAGGGCGAAGCGACCGCCGAACAGGCCGGGCCGGCCGAGCAAGCCGGGCAGGCGCTGCGCGCCGCGGAGGGCCGGGCGTGAGCGAGACATCCACCACCTGGACGGTTCTCGCCATGCTGCGCTGGACCACGGACTACTTCGCGCGGCACGGCATCGAGAGCGCGCGCCTCGACGCGGAACACCTGCTCGCCCACGTGCTCGGCGTTTCGCGCCTGCGCCTTTACCTCGATTTCGAAATGCCGGTGGCGGCCGACGCGCGCGCGCGCTTTCGCGAGCTGATCAAGGAGCGCGCGGGGCGGCGCGTCCCGGTCGCCTACCTGGTCGGCGAAAAAGAGTTCTGGTCCATGCCGCTCGAAGTGAACAGCGCGGTGCTCACGCCCCGTCCGGAAACCGAGTGCCTGGTGGATGCAGTGCTCTCCCGCTTGCCCGACCCCGAAGCGGAGCTCTCGGGTCTTGAAATCGGGGTCGGCTCGGGAGCAGTCAGCCTGGCGCTGGCGCGCGAGCGGCCCAAGTGGAAACTGGTGGCGGTGGACACCAGCACGGAGGCGCTGGAAGTGGCTGCGCGCAACGCGGCCCGTCATGAGCTCGAAGACCGCGTGCGCCTTCTGGAAAGCGACCTGTTCGATGCGCTGCCCGGCGCGCGCTTCGACCTGGTCGTCGCAAACCCTCCCTACGTGGACCCGGCCGTGGCGGACAGCCTCGCCCCGGAACTCGCGCACGAGCCGCGCGCCGCGCTCTTCGCCGAAGCGGGCGGCATGGCCCTGCTCTCGCGCATTATACGGGAGGCCCCGCGTTACCTTGCAGCGGGCGCCTTGCTGGCGCTCGAGTTCGACCCCGGTCAGCAGGCGCAGCTCGCGCGCGAACTCGAGGCGGCGGGCTTCGAAACTCCCGAGTGGAAGCGCGACCTCGCGGGGCGCGTGCGCGTGCTGAGTGCGCGCCTGGCCGGCGCCGTGCAGGAAGGGGCTTCCTGATGGGCGCCGCCGGCAACGCCGCGAACTCAGCCGCAAAAGCGCCCGCGGCCTCCGCCTTGCTGCGCGCCTGGCGCCACGACGATGCAGGCTTCAACGAGTTTTTCGAGAAGCTGTGCAGGCGGCGCGAAACCAGCGCGGGAAGCGCGGAAGCCGCGGCGCGGAAAATCCTGGACGCAGTGCGCATGCAGGGCGACGCCGCGCTGCGCGCCTGCACCCGCGAGTTCGACGGCGCCGAACTCACGACGCTGGAAGTCTCTCCGGAGGAATGGGACGCCGCCTGCGCAGCGGTCTCCGCGGCGGACCGCGCTGCGCTGGAAACCGCCGCGCGCCGCGTGCGCGCCTTTCACGAGCGGCAGGCGCAGGCGGTGCAGTCGGGCTTTGAATTTCGCGACGCGTGCGGCGCACGCCTGGGGCAGCGCGTGCACCCGCTGCAGCGCGTCGGCATCTACGTGCCGGGCGGCAAGGCGGCCTACCCTTCGACGGTGATCATGAACGCGACGCCCGCGCTGTGCGCCGGCGTTCCGGAAATCATCATGACCACGCCGCCGGATGCGCAGGGCCGCATTCAAAACGAAGTGCTGCTGGCGGCGCGCATCGTCGGCGTGCACCGCGTGTTCAAACTGGGCGGCGCACAGGCGGTGGCGGCGCTGGCTTACGGCAGCGAGAGCGTCCCGCGCGTGGATAAAATCGTCGGCCCGGGCAACGCCTACGTGCAGGCCGCCAAGCGCCTGGTGTTCGGCACGGTGGACATCGACAGCGAAGCCGGCGCCACCGAGGTGCTGATTGTCGCCGATGAAAGCGCCGACCCGGATGACCTGGCGGTGGATTTGATTTCCCAGGCCGAGCACGAAGAGGGGGCCTCGGCGCTTTTGGTCGCCTGGGATGCGGAGCTGGTGCGGCGCGTGTGCGACGCGCTGGCGCGCCGGCTTCCGGGCCTTGCGCGCGAGCGGATTGCGCGCCGCGCGCTTGCACAAAACGGCGCCGCCCTGATCGCCCGCGACATGTCGCACGCCCTGGAACTGGCCGATGCGTATGCGCCCGAACACCTGGTGCTGGCGCTGCGCGATGCGGAAGCGGCGCACGAAAGGGTGAAGAACGCGGGCACGGTGTTCCTGGGCGCGCACACCCCGGTTGCAGCCGGCGATTATCTGGCCGGGCCGAACCACGTGCTGCCGACCGGCGGCGCCGCGCGTTTCTTTTCGCCGCTCGGCACGGGGGACTTTGTAAAGCGCAGCGCCTTTGTGCGCTTCGAGCCGGAAACGCTGCGCGAACTCGGCGGCGACATCATCCGGCTCGCCGAAATGGAAGGCCTGACGGCTCACGGCGAGAGCGTCCGGCGCCGACTGGAAAAAGACGCCGAGGAGAACAAGCATGACTGAAAACACCCGCAGCGCGCGCATCGAGCGCAAGACACGCGAGACCCGCATCGAACTCGAAATCTCCCTCGACGGCTCCGGAGAATTCGAGGTGTCCACCGGTGTGCCCTTCTTCGATCACATGCTGGAGTCCTTCGCCCGGCACGGCCTTTTCGATTTGCGCCTGTCGGCCGAGGGCGACCTGGATGTCGATTTGCACCACACCGTGGAAGACGTCGGCATCGTGCTGGGCCAGGCGCTGCGCCGCGCGCTGGGCGATGCGCGGGGCATTCGCCGCTACGGCGCCTGCCTGCTTCCCATGGCCGAGGCCAAGGCCGAGGTGGCGGTGGATGTTTCCAACCGCGCTTTCCTGGTGTACCGGGTCGAGCTGGAGAACACCCGCGTGGGCGACTTCGACATTTCGCTGGTGCAGGACTTCTGTTACGCGCTGGCCCAGAATGCCGGTCTCGACTTGCACATCGAGCTGCGTTACGGCGAGAGTCCGCACCACGCGGTGGAGGCGATCTTCAAGGGTCTTGCCAACGCGCTGCGCAGCGCGCTCGAAATCGACCCGCGTCGCAGCGGCCTGCCCACCGTCAAGGGCGCGCTCTAGCCGTGACGGGCGCAGCGCCCAGCGTGGCCGTGATCGATTACGGCGCCGGCAACCTGCTCAGCGTGGTGAAAGCGCTCGAGGTGTCCGGCGCGCGCACGCGGGTGGTCGCAGACCCTTCCGCGCTTTCCGGCGCGGACGCCCTGGTGCTGCCGGGCGTGGGCGCCTTCGCCGCCGCCGCGCAGCGCCTGGCGAAACGCGGACTCGATGATGCAGTGCGCGCCTGGATTGCGCGCGGTCGCCCCTACCTGGGCCTGTGCCTGGGCCTGCAGCTGCTCTTCGAAGAGAGCGACGAACACGGGCGCACGCCCGGCCTGGGCGTATTGAAAGGCGTCGTGCGGCGTTTTCCGTCGCACACGCCGTCGGGCGAAGTGCTGCGGGTGCCGCACATCGGCTGGAACAAGGTGCGCTGGAGCGATGCACACCCTGTAAGCAAGGCCCTTCCCTTCGATGCGTTCTACTACTTTGTACACGCCTACCGCGTGGAGGCCGCATCGGCAGAGGATTGCGTCGGCATCACGGAATACGGCGCGCCCTTCGCCGCCGCCGTCGCCCGAAAGAACGTGTTCGCCGTGCAGTTCCACCCGGAAAAGAGTCAGGGCGCCGGGCGCCGCTTGCTGGAAGCCTTTACGGAATGGGTGCGTTCGTGAAGGCCGGTCGGTGTTGTCGTCGTCGCTTTCGGCGCCCTGCGCGTTTTCGCATCGCGGCGGCGCGCATCTCGGCGGAGTGCTGTGCGCGGCGCCCTGCGCGTGGAGTTGCGATGGAGCGCTTTGCTGTGTCGCGGCGCTTTGCCCCGGCGCGCCGCACGGTATTGCGCGCCGCCGCCGGGCTTTCGCTCGTGCTGTTTTTGCCGGCGCTGCTGGCATGCAGCGCGCCGCCGCTGGTGGATGCGCGCCGCATGCCCGCTTTGCGCACGCGCCCTGCAGTGAAAAAACCTGCAGTCGCGCCCTTCATCGTTTCCCCGTCGCAGGCAGGCGCCGTGCAGACCGGCGCAGGCGCCACGCCCGAACGCGCCGCGGAGCTGATCGCGCATCGCCTCTCGGAGGCGCTCGCGAATCGGAGCGCCCAAGTGGTCAGCGCCGCCGACATGGCGCGGGCGCTTTCCAGCGCCGCCGGCGTCGCGCCCGAGGCGCGCACGCCGCAGCGCCTCGCCGAATTTGCAGCGCAGCGCTTCGGGGCAGATGCGCTCGTTTACGGCCGGCTCACGCGCTGGCGCGAACGCATCGGCGGCGGGGCCGGCAGCAGTCAGTCCGCCGCGGTGGGTTTTCGGGTGGAGCTGCGCAGCGCGCCGGACGGCGCACTGCTCTGGTCGGGCGCCTTCAACGAAAGCCAGAAGCCCGCAGGCGGCAACCTGCTTGCCGCGAGCCGCTACCCGAGCGCCGGTTTGCGCTGGCTGTCCGCCGAAGAACTCGCACGCTGGGGCGCGGGCCACGTGGCCGACGCGCTGCCCCTGCGCTGAGCCGACTATGCCTGCTTTTGAAGTGATACCGGCCGTGGATGTGCTCGGGGGACGCTGCGTGCGGCTCGCCCAGGGGCGCTTTGATGCGGTCACGGATTACGGCGACCCGGCCGAAATCGCGGCGCGCTTCGCCGCGCACCCGCTGCGACGCTTGCACGTGGTGGACCTGGACGGCGCCCGCAGCGGCGCGCCGCAAAACCGAAGCGCGATACAGCAGGTGCTGGAAGCGGTGCGGCCGGTTCCCGTGCAGCTTGGTGGAGGCGTGCGCGACCGGGAGAGCATTTCGGCCTGGCTTGAACTCGGCATCGAGCGCGTGGTGCTCGGCACCGCCGCCCTGCGCGACCCGGCGCTGGTGCAGGGTGCTGCGCGCGAATACCCGGGCCGCATCGCGGTGGGCATTGACGCGCGCGACGGCCGCGTTGCGGTTTCCGGCTGGCTCGAAACCAGCGACACGCCGGCGCTCGAATTGGCGCTGCGCTTTCAGGACGCCGGCGTCGCCGCGCTGATCTACACCGACATCGCGCGCGACGGCATGGGCACGGGGCCGAACCTCGCATCCACAAAGAATCTGGCCGAAGGAGTCGATATTCCCGTGATCGCATCCGGGGGCGTCGGCCGCATCGAAGACATTCGCGCCGCCGCGCGCTGCGAGGGGCTCGCCGGTGTTATCGTCGGACGCGCCCTGCTGGCAGGCGCCATCGACCCGGCCGCAGCACTGGAAGAAGCCGCATGTTGATGAAACGCATCATTCCCTGTCTGGACGTGGACCAGGGCCGCGTGGTCAAGGGCGTGCGCTACGTGGACCACGTCGATGCAGGCGACCCGGTGGAAGTCGCCCGTCGCTACGACGAACAGGAGGCGGACGAGCTCACCTTCCTGGACATAACGGCCAGCCACGAAGCGCGGCGCATCATGCTGGACGTGGCGGAGCGCACCGCCAAGACGGTCTTCATGCCGGTGTGCATCGGCGGCGGCGTGCGCACGCTGCAGGACATTCGCGACCTGCTGAACGCCGGGGCCGACAAGGTGTCGATCATGACCGCGGCGGTGGAAGATCCGGAACTGGTCGGCGAAGCCGCGCTGAAAATCGGCAGCGCGAACCTGGTGGTGGCGATTGATGCGCGGCGCATCGACGACCGCGCGGCCTTCGAAGCGCGCGCCGCGCAGCGCACCGCGCGCAACTTTGCCGCGGCAAACACCGGCGCTGTGGAAAACGCGGGCGTCGAAGCAAACACCGGTGCCCCGGCAAACGCTGCCGGCGCCGCTTCCGACGCTGCGGATGCTTCCGATGACGCCGCCGCATCCGGAGCAGCAGCCGCATCCGAAACAGCGGGTGCATCCGGCGCAGCAGACGCTTCCGATGCTGCGGACGCTCCGCCGCTTTTCGAGGTCTATACCCACGGCGGACGGCGCGGCACGGGCCTGTGCGCCGTGGCCTTCGCGCGCGCCGCAGCAAAGGCCGGCGCCGGGGAGATTCTGCTGACCAGCATGGACCGGGACGGCACGCGCAGCGGCTACGACCTGGAACTGGTGCGCAGCGTGGCGGACGCCGCGCCGCTGCCCGTGATCGCATCGGGAGGCGGCGGCACGCCCGAGAGCCTGGCCGAAGCGCTTTCCGATGCGCCGCAGGGCGGGCACGCCCAGGCCGCCCTGGCCGCGAGCATCTTCCACTTCGGGGACGAAACCGTGGCCTCGGTCAAGCGCCGCCTGCTCGAACTCGGCATTCCCGTGCGTGCGCCTCGGGAGTGAGTGAGTGGCGCGTGCGGGAGCGCGGGCGAATCGGGCGGGCCGGCCCCGGGCGATACGGGTCGGCGACCGCCGCAGGCCGCCTCCGTCGATAAGGCGGTTGCATTTGCCCCCCGGCGGACCCTTCGCTAGGCTGCCCGGAAATCCCCCGGCCAAAGCCTCGGGGGGCGAGAGGAGGCCCTGGCGTTTATGCCCATCGTGAAAATCAAGGAAAACGAGCCCTTCGAGGTGGCGCTGAAGCGCTTCAAGAAGCAGGTGGAGAAGGCCGGGATTCTGACCGAGCTGCGCCGCCGGGAGTCGTATGACAAGCCCAGCGTGCGCCGCAAGAAGAAGTCCACTGCGGCCCGCAAGCGCGCCATCAAGAAGATCAAGCGCCTCCTGAATACCTGACCCGTGGAGTAAAGCCGGTGAATGCTGCGCCGCAATCGTTCGGGTTTCGCCTTCGCTATCATCCCGCAGGGCGACTCGCAGCGAGGGGGGAGTAGGGAATGGGCGGCATCCCTGAGGACATTATCGATGCAGTGAAGGACCGGGTGGACATCGCAGAGCTGATCGGCCGCCACCTCGCCCTCAAAAAGTCCGGCAGGCGCTACCTCGGCCTGTGCCCCTTCCACTCGGAAAAGACTCCCTCCTTCAACGTGTCGCCCGAGCGCGGCTCCTACTACTGCTTCGGCTGCGGCGAAGGCGGCAACGCCTTCACCTTCCTGATGCGCCAGGGGGGGCTGACCTTCCCGGAGGCGGTGCGCTCGCTGGCCGCCGAAGTCGGCATCCAGGTGCCGGAACGCTCGGGGCCGCCGGCAGAGAGCCGGGAGCCGCTCTACGAAGCGGCCCGGGCGGCCGCCGCCTACTACCGCCGGGAACTCAGAAGCGAAGCGGGGGCGGGCGCCCGTCGCTACCTCGAAGCGCGCGGCTTTGACATGGAGACGGCAGAGCACTACGGAGTCGGCTATGCGCCGGACCGCTGGGAAGGGCTGGTCGATGCGCTGCGCGGCCGCAAGCTGCTCACGGCGGGTGAGCGCGCCGGCCTGGTGCGCGAACGCGAAGGCGGCGGCCACTTCGACATGCTGCGGAATCGCCTGGTCTTTCCGATTTCCGACGTGCACGGCCGCGTGATCGCCTTCGGCGGGCGCGCGCTGGCCGAAGACCAGGAGCCCAAGTACCTGAACACGCCCGAGAGTCCGATCTTTCGCAAGCGCGAACAGTTCTACGGCTTTCCGGGCGCGCTCGAGGCGATCCGCCGCGCAGACCGGGCGCTGGTGGTGGAGGGCTACTTCGACCGCATCGCCCTGGACCGGGCCAGCATCGGCGAAGCGCTCGCCACCTGCGGCACGGCGCTCAGCGAGGAACACGCACGCGCCCTGCGCCGCCGCACGCGCAACGTGGTGCTGCTCTTCGACGGCGATGCTGCAGGGCAGAGGGCCATGCTGCGTTCGCTGGGGCTGCTGCTGCCCCAGGGGCTGCGCGTTTCCGCCGCCGCCTTGCCTGCAGGCGAAGACCCGGACGACTACCTGCAAAAGCGGGGCGCCGAAGCGCTGCAAAAACTGGTCGATCAGGCGCCGGACGCGATCGGCCTGGCCATCGCGCAGCGAATCGAGGCCGGAGTCGAAACGCCTGCGCAGCGGGCCGATGCGCTGGTCGCCATCGCCCCGCTGCTGGCCGCGATTTCCAACCCGGCGGAGCGCGGCGAGTACGAGCGATACCTGCTTTCGGTTTTGCCGGGCGCGAACATGGACGAGGTACGGGCCGCGACCGCGTATGCCGTGCCGATGTCCACGATGCTCGGCGCCCGCCGCCCGGAGGGCGAGCCGGAAGAGGCGGCGCCCAGGCCGCAGCCCTTCGCGACCCTGGAAGATCGCCACTTCGGCGACGCGCTGCGCCTGCTTTTTGACAACTGGGAAGCGCTTTCGGAATCGCACCGCGGGCGGCTGATCGAACTCGCCCCCGACGGCGACTGGCGATACCTGGCCGAGCAGATCACGCCGCAGCGCAAGGACGCCCTGCAGGCCGAACTCGCGGGCTTGCGCCTCGAACGTTTTTCGGCTGTCATTAACAGGCCGCGGCCCGACCTCGAGAGCGAAGACGCGGCCATGGCCCGCCGCTTGCTGGAGCAGGAACTGGGCTGGCTCAGTGAGCGAAGCAAAAAACGCGAGAGGGAATCGCTGAGCGGGGCCCTCCAGCGACCGGACGCCGACATCGATGAACTGCTGCGCCGCAAACAGGCGCAGCTCGAAGAGCGACGCAGAAAAGGACAGCAGCGCGCACAAGCGCTACGCTCCTCCGGACCTTGAGGGCTTCGCCCCGGGGGGTTTCATGAACTCGCGCCCGCCCGCCCGTCGCAAGAAGAACACGGCAGCTCGCCCGCGCCCGCGCCGCAGGGGCCGGGGCGATGCGCTGAGCCGCCGCGCAGCGGTCAAGGCCCTGCTCCAGGAGGGCCGGCGCCGGGGCTACCTGCAGATCAAGGAGCTGCACCGGGCGCTGCCCCGCGAGCTGGTGTCTCCCGAAAAGTTCGACGAGGTGATGGCGCTGTTCGCCGCGCACGAGATTTCCGTGGTGGATGCGCCGGGCGGAGGGGAGCGCAGATCCATTTCGGTGATGAACACGGGCCTGGACGCGGCTTCCAAAGATCCCGTGCGGGCCTACATGCGGGAAATGGGGCAGGTGTCGCTGCTGACCAGGGAAGGCGAGGTCGAGATCGCCCAGCGCATCGAAACCGGCGAGAACCGCATGCTCTACGCAGCCGTGGGCACGCATCACGGCGTGAAGCGCCTGCTCGAGTTCGCAGACGCGCTGCGCGCAGGCAAGGTCAAGCCCGAGGCGCTGCTTGCCGGCGGCGGCGACGAGGACACGAAGAAAACCTCCGCACGGCGCGTGAAGGCGCTGCTCCAGGCCTTTTCGCAAGTCCGGCGCACGCGGAGCAACATCGAAAACCGGCGCCGCCGGCTCGCCAGGGAGCGCCTCTCCGAAGCAGACCGCGTGCGCCTGGCTGCTGCCAACGCCCGCGACTACCGCGCCATCATCGACCGCCTGCTGGCGCAGCGCTTTTCCCGGGAGCGCCTGCGGGAAATCGGCGCCGAGGTGCACGTTTACGCCTCGCGCATCGTGGAACTGGCGCAGCGCATGGAAAAGCCCTCGCGGCGCGTCGGCGTCTCGGCGGCGCAGTTCGCCGTGCTGGCGCAGCTCGCGCGGCGCCGCAGATGCTCACCGAGAGAGGCCGCGAGCCGGGTGGGAGGCGAGCAGACGCACAGCGAGCGCACCTTTATGTACCTGCGCGCCCTGGAGAAACAGGTACAGGCGCTGGAAGCCGAGACGCAGGTTCCCCGGGAGCAGTGCCGGCGCCTGCTCCGCGAGTGGTCCGAAGCGCGAAGGCAGGCGCAGCAGGCGAAAGAAGAAATGATCGAGGCGAACCTGCGCCTGGTGGTTTCGGTCGCCAAAAGATATACGAATCGCGGCCTGCAGTTTCTCGACCTGATCCAGGAAGGCAACATCGGCCTGATGCGCGCGGTGGAAAAATTCGAGTGGCGCCGCGGCAACAAGTTTTCCACCTACGCCACCTGGTGGATACGCCAGTCCATCACCCGCGCCATCGCCGACCAGGGCGCCACGATTCGCATTCCGGTGCACATGATCGAAATGGTCGGCAAGGTCAACACCGCCACCCGGCGCATGCTGCAAAGGCTGGGGCGCGAGCCGACGCCGGATGAGCTGGCCGAGGCCACCGGCCTCACGCCGGCCCAGGTGCGCTCCGTGCAGAAAATCGCCCGCGAGCCGGTCAGCCTGGAAGCGCCGGTGGGGGAGGGCGAGGAGTCCAGCCTGGGCGATTTTGTCGAGGACGAAAACGCCCCCTGCCCGCAGGACCAGGTGACCCGGCGCGACCTCTTCGACCAGACCTCGCGGGTGCTCTCCACTCTGCCGGAGCGCGAGGAGCGCATACTCAAACTGCGCTTCGGCATCGGCGCGCACAGCAACCACACGCTGCATCAGGTGGGGCAGGGCTTTGACGTGACGCGCGAGCGCATCCGCCAGATCGAGGAAAAGGCGCTGCGCAAGCTGCGCCACCCGAGCCGCAGCAAGCTGGTGAGGGATCTCGACCCGGACGATTGATCCCCGACTTGCCGGCGGCGCGCAGGCGGTGTCGCCCCCCGGCATGTCCCGCGGCGGGGCGGTCCGGTCCGGTCCGGTCCGGCGTCGTGCTCTCCGCGCCATCAGCGCCGTGCACCGCTGTCCGGCATGTGGCGGGCCATCCCGCACAGCGCGGCCTGGCGTTGCGACTTGGCATGGCCCGCACGGCGCGGCCCGGCGCCATGCACCCTCGTTCCGCGCCGCCGCGGCCCTCGCTTCAGTGGTGAAAGAGCCGCAGCCCGGTGCACACCCGGACGATGCCGTACTCGCGGCAGGCGGCTTCGATTTCACCCGCGCGCACGCTGCCGCCGTGCTCGGCCAGAAAACGCACGCCGTGCCGGCCGGCGTGGTCGATGTTGTCGCGAAAAGGCAAGAAGGCGTCGCTCACCAGGCACACGCCGTCCATGCGCGAAAGCCATGCCGCCCGCTCTTCCGGGCTTAGCGGCTCGGGCGCCGCTTCCAGCGCCTCGGCCAGGGCGGCAGTTTCGCCCCGGGTCAGGTCGCCCTCGATGAAGCGCACGCGCCAGTTGATGCGGTCCTGGCGCTTCACGCCCGCCTTGAAGCGCAGGCCCAGCACCTTCGGGTGCGTGCCCATAAACCACAGGTCGGCCTTGGCGCCCGCCAGCTTGGTGCAGTCCACCCGGCTTTGCTGGCCCGCGCCGATGCCGATCATCTGCCCCTCGAGCGCATAGCCCACCGAGTTCGACTGCGTGTACTTGAGGGCGACCAGGCCCAGCAGCAGGTCGCGCACGGCCTCGGGGGTGAGCCCCCCGCCGCTCACATCTTTCAGGTCCGCGCCGCTTACCTGGTGGGCGTTGCGGTCCTGGCTGAGGCGCACGCCGAACACTTCGCGGCTCTCCCGTTCGGGCGGCTGGTAGTCCGGGTCCGCCTGCATCACGATGAAGCCGCCCTGCTTCTTCGCTTTCAGTATCTCGAGCGCTTTCGCATCGTAACCCGGCGCGATGATGCCGTCTGACACCACGCCTTTCAGAAACACGGCGGTGGCTTCATCGACGGACTGCGAGAGCGCCGCGAAGTCGCCGAAGGAACACTTGGGGTCGGCGCCGCGCGCACGCACGTAGGCCAGCGCACTCGGGGTCAGCTCCCGGCCCGCCACTTCGTAGGCGCGCGCCCGCGCTTCATCCAGCGGCACGGCCAGCGCCGCGCCCGAAGGCGAGACGTGCTTGAAACTGGCGGCCGCGGTGAGCCCGGTGGCCTGTTCGGCTTCGCGCACCAGCTGCCAGGCGTTCAGGGCGTCCAGCCAGTTGATCAGCGAGGTGTCGCCGTTCAGCACCTGTACCGGCGCGGCATCCTGCTGCACGCCGCGCACTTCGTGAAAACGCTGGTGCGGGTTGACGCCGTAACGCAGCCCCATGGTCAGGCCCGGTGCGCTGCCAGCCAGGCGCCGAGATCGCCTTCGTAGCCAACATCCCTAAGGCGCGCATGCACGCGCTCCTGGATGCGCGCCAGGGTCTCGGGCGAGGGCTTCTCCGTGTTCGCAAGCTGTGCCTGCGCCTGCTCTGCCGCCTTCGCCGCCCCGGCTGCCGCGCCGCTTTCTTCCGCCAGCGCCGCCTCCCGGGCGTGGCCGTCTTCGGAGAGCCCCAGGAAGGATTCGAGCGCCTCTTCGTACACCCGGGCTGCGTGCTTTCGCGACGCCACGATGTTGCCCTTGCCCGTTACGACATTGCCCACCGAAAAGAGCTTCGGGTAGGCCTGCAGCCGGCCCAGATCCCAGTCGGTGAATGCAAAGAGTTCGCCCTTCATTTCAATGCCGGGGATCGGCTCGGGAATGGAGCCGATGGAACTGATCACGCAGCTTCCGCGTCGCTCGTAACTCTCGTCGGTGGAGATGACACGGCCATCTTCCACGCGCGTGCGCGAGAGGCGCAGCCCGACCACGCGCCCCTCCTCCACCAGCAGCGCCTCGGGCGCAGAGAGCGGCTCCACCTTGAAGAAGTACTTCTCGGTCGCCTTCTTCAGCAGGCGCTCGCGCGCCGTCATCACCTTTTCGCGGCGCGCCTCGTCGGCGCCTTCCGGAATCGAAGCCAGCGGCATGTCGCGCAGGCGCCGGCGGTAGAAAATCGTGCAGCCCTTCAGCCCGAGTTCGGGAAACGTGAGGCCGTGCTTGGCCAGCAGCTTGGGGATGCCCTGCACTTCCAGCTCGAGCAGGTCTGCCTCGATGCCGCGCTTCCGGAGCGCGGCGCGCGTGCTCTCCAGCATCAGCACCTTGGCCACGTCGATGGAGGCCAGCCCGCCGCCCACCACCAGCGCATCGTCCTGCACCTCGTACTGCTCGCCCTGGTAGCCCGGCTCTTCGTAGTGATTGAACCAGATGATGAAGGGGTTCTGGTAGATCAGGCCGCGACCGATGTACTGCTCCGCCCCTTCGATGGGCAGGGGCCGGTCGCGCCAGGCGCCGTTCGCCAGCACCACGCAGGAAAAGCCCCACTCGCCCGCCAGTTCTTCGAAGGGGATGTCGCTGCCCACCTTGGTGCAGGGCACGAAGGTCACGCCGGGCCGGGAGAGTTTCCCGGTGATGTTCTTGTACTCTTTTTCGCGCAGCCCTTCGTGCCAGCGCGGCAGGCCGTCTTCGATTTTTCCGAAGGGGCGCGGGTTCATCTCGAACACCACCACGTTGGCGCCGCCCTCGGCGAGCCGCGCCGCCACCTCCGCGCCCGCGGTGGCGCCGCCGATCACCGCGACCACGTGCGCGTCCTTGCGAAATCCCTGTTCCGACATGGGGCGGGAGTGTATGACCGGACGCCGTCTTTTGCAAAAACCCCGCCATGGGGAAGGGGCGGCAGGGACGGGCAGGGCGGCCGGGGCGGCGCTTGTGCGAAAGGGACGGGTGCTGTGCGCGTGATCAGACACGCCCTGGGCGGGCGGGCGTGTATGCGTCCGGGCGCATCCACCATCGGGCGCATCCACCGGGCGGGCGCCCCGTCGCCTGCGCCGCTTTTTCCAACTGCCGCCTTTGCCTGTGCTATGCTGGCGGCAAACGCACGCGGCCCGGCCCGGTCGCTTTCCGGCGGGTCGGCCCGGCGCGTTCCGTGCGTTGCTCCTGCCGGGTGGCGGGCGGCGCGAGGGGCGCGGCCAAAGCAGCGGGACGCGCGCATCCGAAGGGAGGGCTTCACCATGTTGACGCAGATCTTTCTCGGCGTGAACGCCGTGCTGTTCATCGGCTACGGCCTGTACTGCCTCTTTTCTCCCGGGACGGTGGAAGACGCCACGGGCCTGCAGGCGCTCAGCGCGGACGGCAAGGCGGAGTTGCGCGCCATGTACGGCGGCGTGCAGACGGCGCTCGGCGCATTGGCCCTGGGCGGTCTGCTGCGGCCCGCGCTGCAGTTCCCCGCCGTGGCCGCGCTGTGTTTCATCTTCACCGGCCTGGCCTGCGCGCGCCTGTTCGGAATCGTTGTCGATG
>CAZJXU010000071.1:0-8181 GCA_964550095.1 uncultured Spirochaetales bacterium
GTGTGGTCGATGGTCACCTGCTTCACGCTCAGCAAGGTGGAGTTGTAAGAAACCTGTTGCGAAAGTTGCCAGCCGGCTGAGACATTGACGCCCTGCCGCGCCGCTACCGCCAGGCCCGCCGCAAACACCGGGCCGCGCAGCATGTCGCACACCAGGTGCATCTGCTTGCCGCCCGTCAGCTCGCGGCAGTGGGCGACAAAGGCCCGCACGTCGGCCTTCGGGTCGGCGAAGCGGTTGAAGCGCTTCTGGTCGATGCCAACGACGCCAAGCGGCTCCAGGGCCTTGCGGCGCGCATCGCTGCCCGCGCAAAAGTAGGCCTTGTGCCCTTCGGCGCGGGCCATCATCAAAAACAACTCGCCGACGCCGCCGCCGAACGAAAGCACGTTGAGCTGCGCCCTCCGCTCGCGCGGCACCTTCAGCCGGTACATGCCGAGCGCGCGCCGCCACAGGTGGTAGGCGGTGGGCGCGCGCAGCGGCAAGGCCGCAATCTCCCAGAAGTTCAGGCCGCAGTCGAGCGGCGCGTGAATGAGCTGCCAGTCCCCCACCACCGCTTCCCGTGCGTACCAGCCCACGGAATCTTCGGCGTCGTAGGCCCAGATGCGCAGCGGAAAGCCGTCCTCGTCCGGCACGCCCAGGCAATGCGTGATGACAATATCGCCGGGCTTAAAGCGCGTCACCCGCTCGCCCACCGCCAGCACCTCGCCGGTGGCGCTGTTGCCGGGGTAGATCTTGCCGCCGCGCAGCTCGGCAATGTTGACCGTGTCCGCCGTGCCGGCGTGCTGAATGTTGTGCTCCGCCGACACCGCCAGGATTCTCAGGTGCACGTCGTCCGGGCCGAGCGCGCGCAATTCCAGGGTGTCGCGGCACAGCACGCGGGAAAGGTCAAATTCCTCGCCCGCGCCGGAAGCGCGTTTGTGCTCGGCGTCGATGTCCTCGGTGCCGATCGAGTAGGCTTCGACGGTCATGCAGTCCTCCTGTGCTCGCTGTGAAGGTGGGCGGGCTTGGTCATTGTATCCGGTCTTCCAGAAATATCTGCAAGTTGTAGTAGGGAAAAGGCTCCTCTTCCCCCTCTGCCGTCAGGGCGTTGGACCGCAGCATGTCACCCGCACCCCACGGGCCTTCCCGGAGCGATAGGCGCGTCGGCTCGGAAACCAGGGAAACGCGCGTTTGCCCTTCGTCCCAAAGGATGAGTTTCAGGTGACGATCATCGATCCACTTGGCATCGAGAATGTCGGCGCTGTGCGTGGAGACGATCAATTGCATGGAACGCTCTGCATCGTGAAACAGGTCGAGAAACACTCCCAGAGCGTCCGGGTGCATCGTGTTCTCCGGCTCCTCGATCAGCAGCACGGAGGGCGCCGGTTTCTGAAATACTGCAGCCAGCAGCCCCATGGCCCGCAAGGTACCGTCGGACATATCGCGGGCGTCGAAGACGACGGGCGCCTCTTTGCCAAAGTCCTGGGTAAACTCCAGCGTCAACTTGTTGCCGTGTTGTACCGGCCTCACACGGGTACCCTCAGGAGCGATGCGCCCGAGCAGTTGCTGGATACGCTCCCAGTTCGGATCGGAGCGCTCCTCGAGTTCGCGAAGCACACTCGCCGCGTTGCTCCCGTCGCGGCGCAAAAAAGCTCCGTCGGTCTGGTCCTGCATCCCGCGAAGCGCGTGCGGGTCGATGCAGTAAGTTCGCATCGCAGACAGGAAGCGGTGAACGGGCCGAAAGCGGCTGTCTCCGCCCATCAGCGGAAGCAACAGGGCATCCGGCGCCATACCGGGCTTCAGATCCTTTACATTGCTTTTGAATGCTCCACCCGGGTCGCGGATAAAAAAGTGGCGCCTGCGATTTTGCATGACGATACACAGTTCACGCACCACCTGGAAGCCCTCGTCTCCCAGGGCGCCTATCTTCACTGCATAGCGGGCCTCTTTCACGCCTTCGTCCAGATCGGTCAACACGAGATCCAACTCGAAGCTCGGATGCCGGGTTTTTTCGCTAATTCGATGGCGCATGGCGGAAATGCCGCCGTGGCGCTCCAGCGCGGCCTGCAATGATCCGTTCATCGCATCGGCCAGGAATGCGAATGCATCGACGATGCTGCTCTTGCCGCTGCCGTTGCCACCCACGAGAAAGGTGGGGTTGAACCATTCGATTTCCGCCGCGGCGACGCTGCGGAAATTTTTCAACTCGAGGCGGCGCAGCATGGGTACGGTGGGCTTTTCGCTTCCCGCTTCGCTGGTGGAGGAATCTGTCGACATTTCACGTGCGTCCTTCATGGAAGCGCCGGGGCCGGACAGCCGACCGGGACATGGCGCTCTGCTCGCAGAAAGTATAGCGACATGCGCAGCGCCCGGCATGGCCCGAATCAAACTTCCGTATACACCCCGGGCCACGGGGGGACATCGTATCCGTTTGCCAGGACCAGGGCACGAAAGGCGCTCACCATTTTGCGAAAGGAGCGACACTTGGCGTAGGCCTCATCCATGCAAAACATTTCGCTGAGCGCGGGCTGGTCCTTCACCGGGTCGTAGACTTTGTCGGCCTCCATTTTCCCTTCGAGTTGCTCCTTGGCGCCACGCCGCCTTTCGGGGTCTTGAGGGGAGGTCGCATCCAGCCTGATGCCCCGCTTTCCTTGCAGGGACTCGATGTGCGCCAGAAACCACGCTTCAAATTCCCGGTGGGGCATGACCACCTGGCAGGGTATGTCTCCTGCAATCTGCCCGGCCCACTCCAGTATCTTCTGGCCCAGTTCCGCCGGGCAGTCCTTGTCGCTGTCGAACACAATCAGAATCGCGTCGGGGCGGTCCTTCCGCGCTTTCTGAATCGCTTCTTCCAGCCCTTCTTTCTGCACCAGACGTCCGCGCGATACCCTGTTCGGTTTCACGATTTTTACATCACCCCGGAGATCAAAACGACGAACGAGACGCCGCAACAGAACCGGAACCGCCTCCATCTCTCCTTTACCTTCGACGATGGCCTTGATAATCATCCAAGATCGTTCTGAAAAAGCCGGGGCGGGTCGGTTTTTTGCACCAAGGGCTTGCCTTCCGCCTCTGCCTTAAGGGCCCCCGACTTCAGCAGTTCCCCCGCGTTCGTCAGGCCTTCCTGGAGTTCCCGGCGCGCCGGCTCGGAAAGCAGGAAAACGCGCGTTTGCCCATTGTCCCAATGGACGATCCGTAAGTGACGATCCTCGATCCACTTGTCTTCGAGAATGTCGGGGCTGTGCGTCGCGACAATCAAGTGCGTATCATATTTTGCGCTATCCAGCATGTCGAAAATCGCTCCCGGCCCGTCCTGGTATATCGTGGTCTCCGGCTCCTCTACCAGCAGCACGGAGGGCACCGGTTTCTGATATGCGGCCGCCATCAGCCCCACGGCGCGCAGGGTACCTTCGGACATGTCGCAGGCTTTGAAGACGACGGGCTCTGCTTCGCCAAAGTCCTGGGTAAACTCCAGCGCCAGTTTATCGCCGTGCTGTATCGGTCTCACGCAGGTCTTCCGGGGCGCGATGTACCCGAGCAAGCTGAAATTCTCCCAGCTTCCTTCGTACCGCTCCTTGAGTTCCCGAAGCACACTCGCCGTGTTGCTCCCGTCGCGGCGCAAAAAATCTCCGTCGGTCTGGTCTTGCATCCCCCGCAGCGTGTTCGGGTTGATGCAGTAGGTGCGCATGGCGGACAGGAAGCGGTGAACGGGCTGAAAGCGACTGTCTTCGCTCGCCCGCGGGAGAACCAGGGCTTCCGGCGCGACGGCGGGCTTCAAGTCCGCCTCGCTGCTTTTGAATTCCCCGCCCGGGCCGCGGTCAAACCAGTGGCGCCTGCCGTTCCCGCCGACGACGCACTGTTCACGCATTACCTGGAAGCCATCATCTTCCAGGGCCTCTATCTCCAGGGCGTAGCGGGCCTCTTTCACCTCTTCGTTCAGATCGGCCAGCTCCACACCCAGCCCGATGCTCGAAGGCCTGCCTTTCGCGCAGCTTCGGTGGAGCACGGCGGCAATGCCGCCGCGGCGCTCCAGCGCGGCCTGCAGCGACCCGCTCACCGCATCGGCCAGGAATGCGAAGGCATCGACGATGTTGCTCTTGCCGCTGCCGTTCCTGCCCACGAGAAAGGTGGGGTTGGCCCACTCGATGTCCTCCGCAACAACGCTTCGGAAATTCTTCAACTGGAGACGGCGCAGCATGGGCACGGTGGGCCTCTCGACCCACCCCTCGTCGTTGTCGTAATCTTCCGACATGTCGAGTCCGTCCTTCTTTGGTCTTTGAAGCGCACGGGCCGGAACGCCGACCGGGGCATGGCGCTCTGCTCGCAGCCAGTATAGCAACCTGCGGGGGGCCGGCATCGTTACGCACCCTGCCCAAAGTCGCCGCCGCCGGGGAGTTTCGCTGTGCGGCGACTGTTGCCTGCCTGTGACCCGGCGGCGAATCGGGCGCCCCCTCCCCCGAAGAGCAAGCACTTGCGTGCGCCCGCGTCGCCGCCGTCTTTCCCGAAGAAGCCGCGCCTGCGCACCCAGGCGTCGGCGCCAACACCCCCGGCTTTTTCAGGCGCTCCCCGGCTCCTCCCCAAGCAAAGCGGCGGTGAATGCCTCGGCGTCGAAGTCCTCCAGGTCTTCCGCGCCCTCCCCCGTCCCCAGGTACTTCACCGGCAGGCCAAAGCTCTCTGCTATGCCGACCAGCACGCCGCCCCTGGCGCTGCCGTCCAGCTTGGTGAGCACCAGGCCGCTGACCTTTGCCGCCTGCGTGAACTCGCGCGCCTGGGAGACGGCGTTCTGACCGGTGTTGGCGTCTATCACCAGCAGTGTCTCGTGCGGCGCGCCCGGCAGCGCGCGGCCGATGACGCGCACGATTTTTTCCAGTTCCTGCATCAGGGGCGCGCGGTTTTGCAAACGGCCTGCAGTGTCGATGATCGCCGTGTCGATGCCGCGCGCAACGGCGGCCTTCACGGTGTCGAAGGCGACGGAGGCCGGGTCGCCTCCCTGCGCGCCGGTGATGACTTTGCAGCCGGTGCGCTCGCCCCACATCTGCAATTGTTCGCGCGCGGCGGCGCGAAAGGTGTCCCCCGCGCCCAAAAGCACGCTGCGTCCTGCTGCGCGGTGGCGCGCGGCCAGCTTGCCGATGGTGGTGGTTTTGCCCGATCCGTTCACGCCGAGCACCAGCACCACGTGGGGTTTTTCCGTCGGTGGCGCATCGGGGCCCGCCTCCACGGCGCGCAGCGTTTCGCTGATCGTGCGGGCCAGCATGCCGCGCAGTTCCGCGCCTTCCGAAGGCGCGGCGTTTTTGCGCAAGTCCGCGAGCAGCCTTTCGACAGCCGACACACCGAGGTCGGCCCCAAGCAGCAGCGCTTCCAGCTCCCGCAGCGCTTCCTCGTTCAGAGGGCGGCCGGCAAGTGCGCCGAGGCGGCCTGCAAGGCGCTCCCGGCTGCGCGCGAGGCGCTCGCGCAGGCTGCGCGGCCTTTGGGGCGATGCGGAATCCGCGGGCGCAGCGGGCGATTTGGCGGGTGCAACCGGCGATGCGGCGGGCGCGGCTTCGGACGCCGGGGATGCGCCGGCTTCCGCGGCCGCCCCTGCTGAACGCCCGGAAGGGGATGCGGAATCCGGCTGCGATGCAGGCGAGGCCGGCGCGCGCTCCGGGTCTTGCTTCCG
Organism: uncultured Spirochaetales bacterium; assembly: GCA_964550095.1. GTDB lineage: Bacteria > Myxococcota_A > UBA9160 > UBA9160 > UBA6930 > JAHRAN01. Next base: position 5,633 of record CAZJXU010000071.1, read on the forward strand.
GCGTGCGCGTCGGCCCGGCAACCAGAAGAACAACAGGGCCAGAGCCAGCGCCAGTGTCACCACGGCGGCCACGCCCGCTTCGGGCGCGGCGCGCATCATCTCTTCAAAACCCTGCAGCCACGAACTCACAACGGGCGACCTCCATTCGGTGAACACGCAGCATAGCGACGGCGCCGAAGCCGGGCGCACGTCCAGTATAGGTTTGAACGCATATCCAGGCCGGGCGCAAAGGCCGCAGGCGAAGCGTCAGGCGCGGGCGAAGGGAACGCTGCGTCGGGACCCGCGCCGCACCGAAGCGCGAACACGAACGCGAGCACGACCGGCGCCCGGCGCGCGCGTCAGTTCAACTCCACCGAAACCGGTCAGCTCAGCTCTACCGAAACCGGCCAGTTCAACTCCACCGAAACCGGCCAGCTCAACTCTGCCAAAGCCGGTCAGTTCAGCTCCACCGAAACCGGCCAGCTCAGCTCTGCCGAAACCGGTCAGCTCAGCTCCACCGAAACCAGCTTGGAGACGCCCTTCTCTTCCATGGTGACGCCGAAGAGCACATCGGCGATCTCGATGGTGCGCTTGTTGTGCGTGATCATCAAAAACTGCGAGTCGCCTGCCATCTCGCGCACGATTTCGTTGAAGCGCGCCACGTTGGCGTCGTCCAGCGCGGCATCCACCTCGTCCAGCAGGAAGAAAGGCGAAGGCCGCACCTGGAACACGGAAACCAGCAATGCGATTGCAGTCATCGTCTTTTCGCCGCCGGAGAGCAGGTTGACGCTCTGCAAGCGCTTGCCGGGCGGCTGCGCCATGATTTCGATGCCCGCCTCCAGCACGTCCTCGCTTTCGGTGAGCGAGAGCGACGCCTTGCCGCCCCGGAACAGCCTCGGGAAGTTCTGCTCGAACTGCTGCTTGACCTGCTCGAAGGTCTCCCGGAAGCGCTTGCGGCTGGTGCGGTTGATGCGCGCGATGGCGTCGCGCAAGCGGCTCACGCTGTTTTCCAGATCGTCCCGCTGTTCATCGAGGAAGCGGAAGCGCTCGCGCAACTCTTCGTGCTCTTCGATGGCGCCCAGGTTGACCGGGCCGATCGACTCCAGCCTCGCGCAGATTTCGGCGAGCCGCTCGCGGCGTGCGGCGTCGTCCAGTTCCATCAAGGCGGCCAGCTCGCGGGCCTCGCGGCGCGCATCGCGCGCAAAGGCCTCGTCGCTTTTCCAGGCGCCGGCCTCGCCGTCGCCGTCGTCGTCCGCCTCGCCCTCACCGCCAGCCTCGCCGCCGGGCTCGCCCGCCTCCGCCTGCTCGCCGTCCGCTTCCGCCCCGGCAGCCGCCGCTTCGTCCGCGGGCTCGCCGTCCGCGTGCCCGGCTGACTCATCCTGCCCACCCTGTTCAGTCGCCTCGACCGCGGCCTCACCCGCTTCGGCGCCGGCTTCCCCCGTCACGACCGCCGCCTCGCCCTGCTCGCCCGCTTCCGCCTGCCCAGTCGCACCGGCCTGCTCGCCCGCCTGGTCCGGCCCGGCCTCGTCCGGCGATCTTGGCGGCTGCCAGGTTTTCAGTTCAATGTTCCACTTGTCCCGCACTTGCTGATCCAGGTAGCCGAGGCGCAGCTCGCGCTCGCTGCGCACCTGCTCGGCGTTGCGCGCGCTGTCGCGCAGGCTTTCCAGTTCCTGTCTCAGCGCGCGGGTATTTTCTTCCACTTCGCGAAGGGCGGCCGAATCGCGCTCGAACTCGTCGCGCAGGCCCTCCACGCGCTTTCGCTTTTCCTCTTCTTCCAGAAGGCGCTGCGCGAGTTCGCCCTCGGCAACGGCGATGGATTCCGCCAGCCCCGCGCGGCGCGCGCGGCCGCTCTCTATTTCGCCCTCGCGCTCGCGTATCCAGCCGCGCAGGTCGGCAATGCCTTCCCGCACGCGCGCGAGTTGCGCGGCGAGGCGCCGCCCCGATTCCGCGCGGGTCGCGTGCTGGGTGCGCAGCGACGCCGCCGATGCCTCCAGCCGCGAGCATTCGCGCCCCGCAGCGCCGATAGAAAGCCCGAGCGCTTCGAGACGGCCCTGGCAGCTCGTCTCCCGCTCGCGCGCCTCGGCGAGTTCCCCTTGCACGCGCTGAATGTCCTGCAGCACGCGCTCGTTTTCACCGAGCGCATCGCTGCGCTCTGCCGCGTGCCCTTCCTGGGCTTCGCTGAGCGTCTTCACCCGCTCCCTTGTGCGGTCGAGATCTTTTTCGTGCCCGGCCACAGCCAGTGCCGCGGTGTGATAGCGGTTGCGCAGGTTGTCGAGTGCGTCCGATGCAGCGGCCTGCGCGCGCTCGGCCGCGGCGCACGCGGCCTCCAGCTCTTGCACCTCGGCATCCAGCGCCAGCGCCTGCGCTTCCAGTTCCCGTATTTCGCGCGCGCGCGCAAAGGCGCCCCCCGGCGCATCCCGGAAGCCGCCGCGCAGCACGCCGTCCGGAGTCAGCAGCTCTCCCGCCGGCGTCACAAAGGCGCAGGGGATTTCGCCTTCCGCATACACCCGCAGCGCCTCGTCCAGTTGCTCCAGCAGCATCACGCAGCCCAGCAGCGCCTGCGCCACCGC